>NZ_CALXIN010000017.1 GCF_944388365.1 uncultured Negativibacillus sp.
CACAGACAACAAGCCCTTTCGGTTGCTTAAACAATTTTTACTTTCAAATATTGTCTAACTTTTGGGGGTCACTTCAGGATGGTGGCTCTTTTTCTTGTTCTCAGGAATTTGTCGGGATGGCTCCTTCCCGATAGGCCGTCAGCAGATCTTCCAGATCGGCGATCTGTTCTTTCAGCTCTGCGCCGGTATCGGTGTCGGCTACCATCATGCGCTTTTCAAAGGTGGCTACCTGCTGGGAATCCGAATCAATGTC
Source organism: uncultured Negativibacillus sp. (assembly GCF_944388365.1). GTDB lineage: Bacteria > Bacillota > Clostridia > Oscillospirales > Ruminococcaceae > Negativibacillus. The sequence continues at coordinate 254 of NZ_CALXIN010000017.1, forward strand.
CAGATTTTCCTCCAGCGCTGCATCCATTCCAAGGAATGGCTGGTGAGATTTCAGCCGCATTCCATGGGAATTAAAGATGAGGGTATAGCCGGCAATGCCGGTTGTTTTCTGGTAAGCCTTGCAGAAGCCGCCGTCGATGACGATCAGTCTGCCATTAGCTTTCATCGGTGTTTCTCCCTGTTTGACATGGATTGGAGTATGGCCGTTGATGATGTGCGAGTTTTCCGAATACAGTCCAAACTCCCGCAGCAGCATCCGGCAAACCGTCTCGGAGCTTTGGAAGTGATAGTACGGATTTTGCGGCTCTACCCAGGTGGATTTATCCTCGATAAAGGTTCTTTCGAAGGTTTTTACCACCCTGCCGGACAGCGGCGAATTGCTGCCGCACCACAGATACCACATAAAGTCCAGCGCATCCTGCTTATCCTGCTTTGCATAAAACGCCCGACGCGCCATTCCATCCGCATAATCCATATAGCTTTTACCCTGATAGATGCGCCCGTCAAAGCACAGTGCTTTGAGGTTTCCGTCCTCATCCAGCGGCACACAGCCATGGAACAGCAAATTTCCGTTAAACTTTTTATACATCGCTCCGTGGGTATACAAGAAGTTGACATGACGCTGCAGCTGTTCACTTTCCAAAAACAGCTTCTGCAGTTCATCCATAATCTCCCGTTCCGCGCTGTCCAGAGCATACGGGTCGTTGCGGTTGATGGTCGGGAATTTTTTCTCCTTTAATTCATACACCTTGCCGTCCAGCTCGATGGTGGCATTGTCAAAATCCACCTTGTCCAGCAGCAGGCGGCCTTCCATCCGATAATCAGGATTGCGGCGGATGATCTGTCCCTCCAGCTTAAACAGGATGATGGAGATCGCCTTTTTGGCAGCCTTATTCGGGTCCTCCTCATCGTACATCTTTTCGGCAAACAGTACCAGCGGACGCAGGCTGATTCCATATCCCTGTTCCAGCACCGAAATATTGTTGTAGGACAGGCAGTTGCGTACCACCGACGCAATACATGCCTGGCTTCCGCAGGCTGCACCCATCCACAAAATATCGTGATTGCCCCATTCAATATCCAGCGAATGGTGGTCCATCAGCATATTGAGGATGGCGTCGGGACGTTCTCCACGGTCGAAAATATCTCCGACGATGTGCAGATGGTCCACTGCCAGGCGCTTGATTAAGCTGGACAGCGCGATGATAAAATCGTCGCCGTCGTCCAGCTTGAGCAGCGTGTCGATGATTTTGCTGTGGTAGACCAGCTGGTTGTTGTCCTCGTCCGGCTGGGCATGCAGCAGCTCATCAAGGATGTAGCTGTATTCGGGCGGCATCGCCTTTCTGACTTTGGAACGGGTATACTTGGACGAAAGCATCTTTGCAAGATCAATCAACCGATGCAGAGTGAAGCGGTACCATTCCTCGGTATTTTTTCCCTCCTCCCGAAACTTTTCCAGCTTTTCTTCGGGATAGTAGATCAGAGTACACAGACTGGAGCGCTCCCGCGGAGTCAGAACCTGTTCAAAAATCATGTCTACCTTCTCGCGGATGACGCCGGCAGAGTTGTTGAGAATATGAGAAAATGCCTCATATTCTCCGTGCAGGTCGCTCATAAAGTGCTCTGTTCCTTTGGGAAGATTGAGGATCGCCTGTAGGTTGATGATCTCGGTGCAAACCTGTTGTCTGGTCGGATATTTTTTAGACAACAGCCGCAAAAATTTGATGCGATCACCGGTGATGTTCACGATAACACCTCTCTTCAAAGTTTATAAAAAAACCGGAAGCAAATCAGGTTCCTGTCAGATCCTTTTCTACTTCCGGTTAATTTTTTAACTATCTGCCACAGCAGTTCTTATACTTTTTGCCGCTTCCACATGGGCACGGATCGTTTCTGCCGACCTTTTTGCCCTGACGACGGATGGTCGCAGGAGCAACGGTGCCATCCGAACTGGTCGCAGTCGGTTTTGCCACCTGCTCACGCTTTGGCGCTTCCTGTGGCTGACCTGCTCCTGGTTTGCGGAACGGTGCCAGCAGCAGAATCTTGACAGTTTCCTCACGGATGCCGGCAATCATCTCGTCGAACATATCGAAACCTTCGATACGGTACTCAACAACAGGGTCTTTCTGTCCGTAGGAACGCAGAGAAATACCCTTCTTGAGCTCGTCCATCGCGTCGATATGATCCATCCACTTGGTATCTACTTCCTTGAGCAGTACAACACGCTCCAGCTCACGGGTGATCTGTTCACCCAGATCCTGTTCACGTCTTGCATACAGGTCGCGTACCTTTTCCTTGATCTGATCGCTCAGTTCCTTGCGGTTGACATGTTTGAGCTGATCTGGCTCAATGTTGAGCAGATCCCCTGCAATCATACCGATGAAGTAGTTGCGGAAGCCCTCCATGTTCCAGTGTTCCGGCTCCACACCTTCCGGCAGATACATCGCAACTGCCGAATCAACGGTTTCATCCATCATGGCAAGGATGGAATCCTTGAGGTTTTCACCGTCCAGAACCTTGTTGCGCTGACCATAGATGATCTCACGCTGTTTATTCATAACGTCGTCGAACTGCAGAACGTTTTTACGAATACCAAAGTTGCGGCCTTCGATCTTGCTCTGTGCGTTCTCGATGGTGTTGGTCAGAATTCTGTTTTCGATCGGCATATTTTCGTCGATCTTCAGCGAATCCATCAGGCTGTTGATGCGGTCGCCGCCAAACAGTCTCATCAGATCGTCTTCCAGAGAGAGGAAGAATCTGGAGCAGCCAGGGTCGCCCTGACGTCCCGAACGTCCGCGCAGCTGGTTGTCGATACGTCTGGACTCATGACGCTCGGTGCCGACGATGAACAAGCCGCCTGCCTCACGGACCTTTTCTGCCTCTGGGCGCAGCTTCTCCTTAAACTCTTTGGAAAGCTCGGTAAAGCGCTTGCGTGCCTCGATGATCTCCTCATCGTCGGTATCTCCAAAACCGGTTGCTTCCACGATCAGGTTCTCATAGTAACCCTCTTTGCGCATCTGATTCTTTGCCAGGAACTCTGCGTTACCGCCCAGCATGATATCGGTACCACGACCTGCCATGTTGGTTGCGATGGTTACCGCACCATACTGACCTGCCTGTGCAACGATCTCTGCCTCTTTCTCGTGGTATTTTGCGTTGAGCACCTGATGTTTGATGCCGCGGCGTTTGAGCAGTGCGCTCAGGCGCTCGGAAGTTTCAATCGAAACGGTACCAACCAGAACCGGCTGGCCTTTCTCATGGCATTCCTTGACCTGTTCGATAACTGCATTGAACTTGCCGTTCTCGGTTTTGTAAACAACGTCCGGCAGGTCCTTACGGATAACCGGTTTGTTAGTTGGGATCTCGATAACGTCCATGCCGTAGATTTCACGGAACTCCTGCTCCTCGGTCATGGCAGTACCGGTCATACCGGACAGCTTTTCGTACATACGGAACAGGTTCTGGTAGGTAATGGTCGCCAGTGTTTTGGACTCACGTTTTACCTCGACGCCCTCTTTTGCCTCGATCGCCTGATGCAGACCTTCGCTGTAACGGCGTCCATTCATGATACGGCCGGTAAACTCATCAACGATCATAACTTCGCCGTCTTTGACAACGTAGTTGATGTCGCGGTGCATGGTACCATGCGCTTTGATTGCCTGATTGATATGGTGCTGAATGGTAGAGTTCTCCATATCCATCAGGTTTTCCAGGCCGAAGAACTCCTCAGCCTTTTTAACACCGGACTTGGTGAGGGTTGCAGTCTTTGCCTTTTCATCGACGATGTAGTCTGCGTCGATGACGTCATCGTGCTCCTCTTTATCGTCCAGCTCTTTGACCTTGTACATCTTGAGGGTGCGTGCAAAACGATCCGCTACCTTGTACAGGTCGGTGGATTTATCGCCGCGGCCGGAGATAATCAGTGGGGTTCTCGCTTCATCGATGAGGATCGAGTCGACCTCGTCGACTACAGCATAGTAGTGACCGCGCTGTACACGGTTCTCTTTGTAGATCTGCATGTTGTCACGCAGATAGTCGAAACCAAACTCGTTGTTGGTTCCGTAGGTGATGTCAGCCTGATATGCTTCTTTACGCTGTGCAGGCTCAATGTCATGGATAACCAGACCCACCTTGAGTCCCAGCCAGCGGTAAACCTTGCCCATCTCTTCCGAGTCACGTTTTGCAAGGTAATCGTTGACGGTAACAACATGGACACCTTTGCCGGTCAATGCATTGAGGTAAACAGGCAGGGTTGCTACCAGGGTTTTACCTTCACCGGTTTTCATCTCAGCGATACGTCCCTGATGCAGAACGATACCACCGATGATCTGTACCGGAAAGTGCTTCATGCCGAGTACACGCCATGCAGCCTCACGGCAGGTAGCGAATGCTTCCGGCAGAATGTCGTCGAGTGTTTCTCCGTTTGCCAGGCGCTCCTTGAGCTTTGGAGTCATCGCCTTGAGTTCCTGGTCGGACATTTTGGAATACTCTTCATCCAGACTCAGGACCTTATCGCGAATCGGATAGATTCTTTTCAGTTCTCTTTCGGAGTAGGTTCCGAAAATTTTATCCATCAATCCCATAATTACTTTTACACCTCATTTATAATAAGGAACTGCTGTTGCGTCAAAACACACAAGCAATCCTCCAGGGGAAATAATTTTTTATCTGACGGCTTTGAAAAGCCTTTATTTTCCTTGAAAATATCAGACAGCATATCTATGATATTGTAACTCTATCCATGCTGTTTTGTCAAACCTTCCCTTGTCCTTTCTTTAAATAAATTGTGTCCCTGTCTTTAATATTCTGACATCGGGAGGTCGCACCCTGTCGTTTCAGGTCAGAAACAGAAAAACAGCAGAAAGGCTGGCTGATTTTTTCCACCCTTCCTGCTGTTATCGTTCCTATTTGAGTTCGATTGTATACTCAAAGCCGTACTCTGCCTGCAATGCTTTGACTTTATCCTCATTGTCCTCGATGAAGCTTGGTGTGTAAACCGATTTGCCTTCCTTCTTGTAATCCTCCAGGATGGCTTCGAGTTTCTCCCAGCACTCGTCGCGGCGCTCCTCAGCGGTTTTCTCGAGGTTGATGACAAATTCTCTGTGTTTTGGAATTCTGGCTTTCATAGTTTCCGATTTCCTTTCTTCGGTTAAAGTTCCCCTTCATTTTACTATCTTCACAGAGCAGCGTCAAGCAAAAAATCGGGAATTCGTGCGGATTTTTACAGGTTGTCCACTGCCTGCGACAAAACCTCTCCGATTTTGTCGCGGATGACCAGCGACGCACGCCGATCGTAGGAAGTAGGGGTTTGGTTGATGAGCACCAGTTCCTTGCCGCTATAGTATTGCAGCAGTCCTGCCGCGGGATAAACTGCAAGCGAGGTTCCGCCCACAATCATCAGGTCCGCTGCCATAATATAGCTGATTGCTCCCGCCATCACATCATTATCAAGCGCTTCCTCATACAGCACCACATCCGGCTTAATGATGCCGCCGCAGGAACAGGTCGGAACGCCTTTTCCTTCAAAAGCCAGCATCTCCTTGAGGGTGTACTTTTTGCCGCAGTTTATGCAGAAATTCCGGTGGACACTGCCATGCAGTTCGCACACCCGTCTGCTGCCGGCCATCTGATGCAGGCCGTCGATATTCTGCGTGATAACCGCCGACAGCTTGCCCATCTGTTCGAGCTTTGCAAGTGCAAGATGAGCAGGGTTTGGTTTTGCCTCGGGGTAGACCATCTTATCGAAATAATACTCGAAAAACTGCTCGGTATGCTTTTTAAAGAAGGAGTGACTGAGCATCGTTTCGGGCGGATAGGGGTACTGCTTTGCCTGTTTGTCACCGTAGAGTCCCTCATCGCTGCGAAAATCGGGAATCTGGCTTTCGGTAGAGACGCCGGCGCCGCCAAAAAAGACGATGCGGCTGCTGGATTGGATCAGGTTCGATAATCGCTTGATTTCTTCGGTCATGGAGATGCTCCTTTCTGGCTGAGTGGGATGGCGCAAACAAGATGTTTGCGCCAGAAATAAAGTTTGCGAGGGTTTGGGGCGAGCAGCCCCAACAGTAAATAAATTATCAAAAACAAAAACGATAGGGGCTGTAAGGCAGTTTTGGTGCTGCGGTGCGAGAGCACCGTTTCCCAAAGGGAAACCTGTATACAGCTAAACACAACACAAACCGGAACTGGTCTCTGCCGTCAAAAATCATCCACTGGATAATTTTTGAGAATAGTCTGTGCTTCTCATTGGCTTTCGAGAACCTTTTCTCTTGCAAAAAGGTTCTCGAGCTCTCCCAATGAGCGCCTGACGATAAAGGCGTTTCGCTCGTTGCGACGAGCGACCAAAGGCGCTGCCTTTGGAAACTGCCACCTTTTGTAAGAAAGCTAGATTGAAAACAAGTTTTCAATCAGGAGTTTGCTCTTTTTGCCCATGAAGGATCGGGCAAAATTGCCTTCGGCAACCGAGCAAAGCTCCGTCGGACGAAAACTTTTGTTTTTATTCTTCGCCTACTTCGCCAACAGCTCCAGCAATTTTACGTTTCTTGCAATAAACTTGGACATTCTTTCTGCATCCAGCGGTTTATGTGCCATCAGTGCCAGATCATAAACATGTTCGCAGACCATTGCCTGATTCTCCTCACTGAGGGTCGGCAGCTTCTTAATGATCTCATTTTCACTATTGAGCACCAGCGTAACCTGTGTCTGATCGGCAAAGCTCTCACCCAGCACCTTGCTCATATCCTGGATACGGCGTGCATACTCGGACAGCAGGATAACCGCCGGTGTACCGGCAGCTTTCAGGCTTTCAACCTTATATTCCAGCTTTTCATTTGGCAGATTCTTCTTAAAGCACTCGATCAGCGCTTTGCTCTGCTCCTCCTCGGCCTGTTTTGCCTCCTCCGACTGGGAAACCTTCAGCGCTTCGCCGAGGTCGGCGTCGATACGCAAGAACTTCATCTGATCCGGATTCTTATATTCGAGCAGGCTGATAAAGTGCGGATCGATGGCATGGGTCAGCACTGCTGCAGTCAGGCCATTTTCTTTAAACATAGAGATATACTGTGCCTGCAGATTCTCGTCGGTGACGTAGTAGATCTTGTTTTCCTCGGTCTTTGGATATTCCTCGAGGGTCTTATATTCACCGTCGATGGTTTTGAGCAGAATGATATCCTTCATGCGGTCATAGAATTTTTCATCCTTCAGACATCCAAACTTGATAAAGGCGGAAATATCGTTCCAATACTTCTCATAGTTCTCCCGCTCGTTCTTGAAGATCTGATGCAGCTTGTCCGAAACCTTCTTGGTGATATGCTGGGAAATCTTCTGAACTTCGCCGTCATTCTGCAAAAAGCTTCTGGAAACGTTCAGCGGCATATCTGGGCAGTCGATGACACCTTTTAGGAGCAGCAGGAACTCTGGAATGATCTCTTTGATATTATCCGCAACAAAGACCTGATTGCAGAACAGCTTGACCTGTCCAGGCATAACCTCCAGTTTGTTCTGCTGTTTCGGGAAGTAGAGGATACCTTTGAGGTTGAACGGGTAGTCAACATTCAGGTGAATCCAGAACAGCGGCTCATTAAAGTCCATGAACGTCTTCTGGTAAAATGCCTTGTAGTCCTCATCGGTGCAGTCCTTTGGTGCTTTGAGCCACAGCGGCTGTGTATCATTGATTGGCAGTGGTTTTACGATGCGTTTTTTCTCGGTGCCATCCTCATTCTTTTCGATGTTGCCGTCCTTATCGTAGACCGGACGCTCCTCATCATGCGGATTGAGATAGACCTCGTACGGCATAAACTGGCAGTATTTGTGCAGAATCTCACGGATGCGGCTCTCCTGCAGGAATTCCAGTTCCTCATCGCTGATATTCATGATGATGGTGGTACCATGTTCGGTGCGGGTGCCATCCTCGATCTCATAGCTGTCCTCACCGGCGGAAACCCAGTGAACCGGTTTTGCTCCCTCCTGATAGGACAGCGTTTCGATCTCAACGGTGTTGGACACCATGAATGCCGAATAAAAGCCCAAACCAAAGTGACCGATGATGCCGGCGTCCTCCTCGGATTTTTCCTTATATTTTGCCAGAAATTCCTCTGCGCCCGAAAATGCAATCTGGGTGATGTAGCGCTCGACCTCGTCCTCGGTCATGCCGATACCGTTATCCGAAACGATCAGCTGCTTTTTATCGTTGTCGATGGTGACAATCACCTTCGGCTGATAGCCTTCCTCTTCCGGTGCTTCCCCGATGCCGCGCAGGCTTTCCAGCTTTTTGATTGCGTCACAGCCGTTGGAAACAATCTCTCTCAGGAAAATATCCTTATCCGAATACAGCCACTTCTTAATAATTGGAAATATGTTTTTGGAATTAACACTGATTTGTCCTTCACGTTTCATGAGTATCTTCCTCCCTGTTTTAAAATCATTCTCTGTCATCCTCCTGAAACATGTTTGCTCAGTTCCATAGGATGCTATTCAAAATTATATGTAATCTACAAAATTATTTTACTCTTTTGCGCCGAAATGTCAATATCATTGACAAAAACTTCCCTTGTTCTTGCTTACTTTCTCCTTCTCGGAGCAGATTTTGCCGTATCGGGCCTTATTTTTCAACATCCAGTTTCCCACATTTTCTTATATCATTGTGTAAAATTTGTTTTGTCAGCCATACTAACGGTAAATCTTCTGGATTTTTCGCTGCTTCTCTTTGATTTATGAACAATATATTACCTTTTGTAAATCATATTTTCAAATTCTCAACATTCACCATCTCCTCGATTTCCGGCTTTAATTATCCAGATTTTCAACGATTTCAACGGAGTTTTCAACATATAACCTGCCGAATCCGTTTAATTTGTCGTATTTTGTTATACAAATCGGATAATTTCGCTTCTATCGCGGAGTTTTCAATATTATCAACCAAGTTATCCACAAAACCCATTGATTTTATGCAGAAAGGTATGATCTTAGATGGTAAGAGGAACCAACAAACGAATTATCGAAATCAACGACACCCAAAACCCCTACTTTGAACGCGCAGTCTTATATTTAAAGGACAACCATGCCGATTCCTCCAGAAAAACGCTGGAAAATCAGGCACAGCATTTCCTTTGCAACATCCGTGCCCCTCTGCTCCACTCCCGCAGCAAGCTCTGGTTTTCTGCGCTCAAACTGCTGCTCTCCGCAACTGCCGGCGGCGCACTGGCCCTTTGTTTTTTCCGTTGAGCACAGACCTGCGCAAAAACTTTTGTGAATTCTCCCTTTTCCAATGAAATTTCTGACAAAATATGTTATAATGAAACTCATATGACGATGGTATTTCGGGCGATTCGCGCACCGATTGCCAATTTATGACATCTTTCGGAGGAATTACACGTGCCCAGAGAATTTGCATCTGAGAAAACCAACCAGGAAAGCTCGGTGATTGCCGGCCGCAACGCCGTCACCGAAGCGCTGAAAAAAGGACGTCCTATCGACTGCATCTATATCCTCAAAGGTGCCGACCGCGGCAGCATGGGCAAAATCGTTGCCCTTGCCAAAGAGCGCGGCATTCCGATCAAGGACGCTGCTGCCCAGAAGCTGGACAGCTTATGCGACGGTGTAGTACACCAGGGAGTCGCTGCCATGGCTGCCTGCCATGATTTTTCCACCATGGAGGACATCTTCGAGAAAGCCGGCGACCAGCCGCCCTTTATTATCATCTGTGACAACATTGAGGACCCACACAATCTGGGAGCCATCATTCGAACCGCCGAGGCAGCAGGCGCCCACGGCGTCATCATTCCAAAACGGCGCGGCGTCGGCCTGACTGCAACGGTCGCTAAAACTTCGGCAGGCGCCATCGAATATATGCCGGTGGTTCGGGTGGCAAACATCGTTTCCACCATCGAGGAACTCAAACAGAAGGGTCTTTGGATCTTCTGTGCGGATATGGACGGTCAGCCGTGGTGCTCCACCGATATGAGCGGCCCGATCGGCGTTGTCGTCGGTGCGGAAGGAAACGGCGTCAGCCGTTTGACCAAGGAGCACTGCGACTTTGTCGTCTCCCTGCCGATGAACGGCCAGGTCAACTCGCTCAACGCTTCGGTTGCTGCAGCAATCGTCATCTATGAGGCAGTCCGCCAGCGCAGCGGTCTGCGCTCCTTTGTCCCTAAAAATTAAATCTCCTAACGGGAAAAGTCAGAAAGGGGAGAATTTTCATGAACAAGCAATATAATGTGGACGACATCCTCAGTGAGATCAAGTCCAAAAAAGCAAAGCAAAATGCTGCAAGACGCCCTTCGTCAGCCTATATCCCGCCGCAGCGGCCATCTCGTCCTGCAGAAGAGCCAAAGCCGGAACCGAAACCCGAGCCGAAACCTGAGCCGGTAACACCGGTACAGGAAACCTTCGCCTCCATTCCGGCAGAGCCGGAAGTAAAGGCAGAACCGGTAAAGCCAAAGCAGGAACCAGCGGCTGCTGTTAAAACAGAGCCTCAAGCCAAAGAAAAACCGGCAGCGGCTTCTACCGCTGCACCGCAGGCAGAAGAAGCCGAACCTGTTTTTCACTTTGATCCACCTCCTGCTGCACTGGAACAGCCTTCCTCCAAAACCATGTCCCGCAAGGATCTGGAAAAAACCGGCGTTTTCTTCCCTTCTCTGGCAAGCCACCGTGCCAATGTCAAGCTGCTGGAAGAAGAACGGCTGAAGGCCGAGGCGGTTCGTCAGCTGGAGGAAGAGCAGAAAAACGCCGAAGAAATTCTGCGGCAGGAGGAAGAGCGCCGCAAATTTGAGGCAAAAAATCAGGAACTCCTGCGTCTGGAGCAGCAAAAACAACAGAAGCAGGCCAAAACCCCGACCGAGCTGACCGACTCCTTCTTTTTGGAGCAGCAGCCAGCCGATCTTCCGCCGCAGGAGGCCAGCACTCCCTTTGGAGATATTGAACCGACAACCCCATCTCCAGAGCAGCCGGATCCATCGCTGAAGAAAAAAACCGAATATCAGAAGTATTTTTCGGGATTGGGACGCAAAACCAAAAAGGAAAAACCGGTTGAAGCTCCTAAATCCACTACATCGGAGGAAAAAGCCATCTTTGACACTTCCTCCTTCCAGTCCGGCGACAGCACCGATTCCAAACCGGCGCAGGACAATGCTGCCAACGATCAGGAGGACATCTTTGCCTCCACTCCAACCGGAATGACCGGCGAACTTTCCTCCTCGGCACTGTTCTTCCACGGCAGTGAGGCGTCCCAACCAGGCGTCGACTCTGCCACGCAAACCACAGAAAAGCCCTTCCACGTCAACTTCCCAGAGGAGGACGACACCAAAGAGCAGCCCAAAGCCGACAACAGTGAAAAGCCGTCCAAAGGTACAAAGAAATCCAGCCTCTTCCAGCGCGGCGACTCGGAAAAAGAGCCCCGTGTCTCCCGTCTTGCAACCGCTGAAATCCCTATTCCGGAGGATACTGCGGAGCAGCCGCAGCAAGAACCGGCACAGCTAGAGGACTACACCTCTCCAAAGGATAAAGAAGCGATCCTGCAGGATATGCGCAGCATCAAGCGCGGTTTGCTCATCCGTATCGTCGCCATGGTCGTTCTCTTTGCACTGTCGCTGTATCTGGCACTGGCTGCAAGGGACATCCAGATTGGAAATGAGCTGCTGCCGCTGCCAACCATTATCCAGCCGGAGCTGCACCTGCGAACCTACATGGCTGTTTCCTGCGTCATCAGTGCTATCGGCGCGCTGATCTGTGCCAACACCATCGGCGGCGGACTGATCGCAATGCTCCGCTTCCGTGCAAACACCGATTCATTGCCGATGCTGGCGATGCTCGGCACACTGGCCCAGGGCATCTGCTTTATCGTCAAGCCCGAGTATTTCAGCACCGACAAAGCCAATTTCGGTTCCAACCTCTATCTCTTCTTCCCTGTCGCCCTGTTTGTTCTGTTGTTCAATCTGGTGGGCAAGATGCTGGTCATCCTGCGTATCCAGAACAACTTCAAGCTGGTGGCATCGGAAAAGATGAAGCACGCCGCTGTTTTCTTAAAAGAGCGCAACCTGCTGCGCGATATTTCCAAGGGATTATCGCTGGAAGAATACACCATCGCTTATCCGGAAACCACTCCTTTCCTGTCCAACTTCCTGGATAACTCCTACTCGGAGGATCACGCGGAACACATGAGCCGCATTCTGGCTCCGATCTGCCTGCTGGCAGGCATCGTTCTGGCGGTGCTGACCTATCTGTTTAATCAGAACATCGCCGAATCCGTCTCCACCTTCACTGCTATCATGTGTGTCAGCGCACCGCTGACCTCCACCATTGCAGCCAACCTGCCGCTGTATCTGCTCTCCCGCCGCCTGATTCCTGCGGGTGCCATGGTCTCCGGCTATTCTGCGGTGGATACCTTCTCCCGCACCGAGGCGGTCGTTCTGGATGCCAAAGATCTGTTCCGTCCTTCCGACGTTGTCCTGCACGGCATCAAACCTTTCGATCAGGGTAAGATCGACTCGGTCATCCTGGATGCTGCCAGCGTGGTTTGCAACTCCAACGGCATGCTGACCGACGTCTTTAACAAGATCATCGGTTCCAACAAGTCCATTCTGCGTCCGGTCGAGAGCGTCACCTATGAGGATTCGATGGGACTGGCTGCCTGGGTAGACGGCAAGCGCGTGCTGATCGGTAACCGTGAGCTGATGATTAACCACGGCATCGAAGTCCCAAGCAACGACTACGAGATGCGCTTTGTCAAAGACAGCAAAAACATCATCTATCTCTCCAACTCCGGAGAGCTGTCCGCCATGTTCGTGGTCAGCTATCGTCCAAACCGCACCACCAAGGATCTGCTCGATGAGCTGGCAGAGCGCGGCATGTATCTGATCGTCAACACCTCGGACCCGAACATCACCGTCGAAAAGATTCACGCTGCCTACGACTTCCCGATGGAACAGATCAAGCTGCTGCCGGCAAAATTCCATGCAGCCTACGACAAACTCACCGCCGAAAAAGAGTCTGCTCCTGCCAAGATTGGCTTTATCGGTTCTTCCCGCATGATGGTTTCGGCGATTCTCAGCTGTATGAATGCACGTACAGCGATTGATCAGGCGGTGCTCATTCAGATGATCGCACTGGTTGTCGGTTATGCACTGGTTGCTCTGTTCTCGCTGATGGGAAATCTGTCCCACCTGAGCATTCTGCATCTGCTTCTTTTCCAGGGCATCTGGGCGCTGATCGACATCGTTGTTCCAAACATCAAGCGTTTCTAAACATAAAAAAACACGGATCACAAACAGTGGTCCGTGTTTTTTTATCTCTTGAAGGCTTTTGAATAGGAGGTTTTTCTAAACCTCCTATTCATCCGATGGATTCCATCGGATGATGTTAGGCGTTGTTCTTTTTCTCTTCCAGCCAGTGAGAAAGCTCATCAATGTCCTGTTCGGTCAGGTCATTGTTGTCGTACAGGGTGTTGACCAGGCTCATGAAGGAATTTTTATGCAATTTCTTCAGGAAGTTTTTGGTCTCATACTCCATGTACTCCTCACGATCTACCTGTGGATAGTAGATTCTTTCTCTGCCGCGCTTTTCCGAGGAAAGAAATCCTCTGTCGATCAGTCTGGAAAGCAATGTCAGCAGTGTAGAAATGTTCCAGTTCTTTTCTTCGCTGACCACCTTCATGACATCGTTGGTCGACATCGGTGGCGTGTTGTCCCAGATTGCCTTCATGACTTCCAGTTCTGCATCCGGCAATCTTCTCATTTTGTCAAACATACGTTCACCCGCTTCCAGTTTGCATAGACTTGCAAACCAATTTTAGATTCATCCACACTATAATTATTACCAATGTAGCAGTCATTGTCAATGCCTTTTTTAAATTTATTCAGTTTTGCCCAAAAATTTTTCTAATTATTTGTCAGTTCTCCCGCTTTTTCCAAAGAGATTTTCTTCCAGAGACATTTGATTGACAGCCATCTTGCCTCAATGATACACTAGCTGTGATAAAATAACAGAACTTTGTTTGGGCAGGGATCGCACCTGCCGCTAATATCAGAAAGGAATCTTCATGGATCAAAACTTATTTGAAATGTTACCGCTTACTCCCGCACTGGCCCGCGCTGTTGTCGAGATGGGCTTTGCCGAACCAACTCCGATTCAGGCGCAGAGCATCCCGCTGATTCTGGAAGGACACGACGTCGTCGGCCGCTCCCAGACCGGCACCGGCAAAACTGCCGCCTTTGGCATCCCTGCCATCCAGATGGTTGACCCGCAGCTGGACCGTCGCCTTGCTCAGGTGCTGCTGCTGTGTCCTACCCGCGAGCTTGCTGTACAGGCTTGTGAGGAACTCAAGAAGCTGGCGCGCTACACCCATGGCGTCCACATCTGCGCTGTCTATGGCGGCGCTCCTATCGAACGCCAGATTGTCCAGCTCAAGGATGCCAATATCGTCGTCGGCACTCCTGGACGTGTGATGGACCATCTGCGCCGACGCACCCTGCGTCTGTCTGAATTAAAGATGGTCATTCTCGATGAGGCCGACGAAATGCTCAGCATGGGCTTCCGTGAGGACATCGAAACCATCCTCAATCAGGTTCCCCAGCAGCATCAGACGGTATTGTTCTCCGCCACCATGCCAAAGGAGATCATGAACCTCATCGACAACTACCAGCACGAACCGGAGCTGGTGGAGATCAACAAGTCGCAGGTTGCCCTGAACAGCATCGAACAGTTTTATTACGACATTCCTGTGGGACGCAAAAACGATGCACTCTCGCTGCTGCTGCACTACTATGAGCCCTCCCGCGCCATGATCTTCTGCAACACCAAAAAGATGGTGGAGGAATTGAGCGGCTGGCTGATCGACCACGGCTTCCGTGCCGAGGGCCTGCATGGCGACCTCAAGCAGTCCCAGCGCACCATCGTCATGGATGCGTTCAAGGCAGGACGTACCGCCATTCTGGTTGCCACCGATGTGGCTGCCCGCGGTATTGACGTGGACGACATCAACTGCGTATTCAACTACGATATTCCGCAGAACGCAGAATACTATGTTCACCGCATCGGTCGAACCGGACGCGCCGGCAAGAGCGGCGCTGCCCACACTCTGTGCTGCGGACGCTTCCAGCTGCGTCAGATGGAGCAGATTGCACACATCGCCAAGGCGCAGGTGCAGCTCTGCCCTGTTCCAGAACCGGAACAGATTATTGCCCGCCACAACGATCAGCTTTCACAGCGTTTGATTGAAGTATTGGAACAGCAGCCGGACACTGCTTCGCTGGAACTGGTCGAGCGCCTGACCGAAAGCTACACCGCCGAACAAATTGCAGCGGCAGCTGTCGCACTGCTGCGCGGTGAAAAGTCCGCTGCACTGCCAGATGCAAAAGGCATCAACCGCGAGAAGAAGCGCCGCTCCCCTAAGGACTACGTCAAGCTCATTATTGATGCCGGACACAATGCCCGTATGGTGCCAAACTTTATCGTGGGCGCCATCGCCGAGCGGACCGCTCTGTCGGGACGGGACATCGGTAAAATCGAAATCTTCGAGGACAACACCACCGTCGAAATCCCACAGGAGCAGGCCGAGGACGTACTGGCTGCCATGCAGGACTGCCGCATCAACGGACGCAAGGTGCGCACCAGCGTGCTGAAAAACCATCCTGCCGGCAACCGCCGCCGCACTTCGGAGCGCAACGACAAAGGCAGCCGCAGGGACGAACGCCAAAAACCTTTCCGCAAAAAGCCGTCCTATTCGGAACGCTTTGAAAGCTACGACCACAAAAATGCGCCGCAGAAGGATGGACGAAAAAAATCCTTCTCCCGCGGCAAAAACGACCATCCTAAAAAACGGTCGTCCTACCGCGGCAAAAAATAACGCCGACATCTCATCCCTTCAGGAGGTATTTGTATGCCGCTGTCTTTGACAACGCTCGACTGCGGACTGCTGGTGGAGGGTATAGACAGCTTTTCGCTGCCGATGACTCTCGACTGCGGCCAATGTTTTACCTTTTCTCCGCTGCCTGTCAGTGACTGCATCGAACATTTGTGCCAGACCTGGCGCGGCACAGCCGGCGGACAGGCGCTCACCATCTCCCAGCGGACCGATGGAGCTCTATTCTTCCACGACACCACTGCACAGCAGTTTGATGCTTTCTGGCGCAGCTACTTTGACCTCGACACCGACTATGCACAGATCAAGGCTGTTCTTGCCCAGGACGCGACTTTGCAAAAAGCCATCACTTATGCTCCTGGCATCCGTATTCTTCGTCAGAGAGGCTGGGAGGCGCTGTGCTGCTTTATCATCAGCCAGAACAACAACATTAAACGCATCCACGGTATCGTGGAGCGGCTCTGCCAGACCTTTGGCGAGGATCTCGGGAACGGCTGCTTTTCCTTTCCGTCGCCACAGCGGCTGGCTGCCTGTTCTCTGGAGGATCTTGCGGTACTGCGCAGCGGCTTTCGTGCCAAGTACCTGCTGGATGCTGCTCAGAAGGTCAGCAGCGGAGAGGTAAACCTCTCCGCCATTCCTTCCATGCCGCTGGAACAGGCCAAACAGGAATTGATGAAAATTTATGGCGTGGGACCAAAGGTTGCCGACTGTGCGCTGCTCTACGGCTTCTACCGGTTGGAATGTTGTCCCATGGACGTATGGATGAAGCGAGTATTTGCAGTGCTCTATCCGCAGGGACTTCCCGACTGTGCCCGCGACTACATCGGCATCGCTCAACAATATCTGTTCCATTATGCCCGCACCTGTCCGCAGGCCTTTGAGGAGGTGGGCGCATGAGATTACTGTCCCTGCTGCTCACCGCCGTGCTGATGTTGACTGGCTGTTCCCGATCACAGCCTCCTGCTCAGGAGGAAGAAACACCTCCCTCCTCGGTGATTACCGAGGAAATACCGGAACCTGAAGCAGAGCCAGAGCCGGAGCCTGTTCCCGAAGAAACAGAAAGCGAATTCCTCCTCTTTTCCTATCTTCCGGTGGCATCACTGTCTGAGCCGCTGGAAAATTTTCAGACAAACATCGACGCCCTCGATTATCTGATTTTGAACACCGGCGTCTACTGGAACAGTGAAGGTAATCTGGAAATTTCCGACGACTTTATCTCTGTATGGGAAACGCTCCACGGACAAACCGAACTTTGGTGCACGGTCAATCCCAAAGGGGAACTGATTCGTGAGCAAACCGCCGGTACCGTGCTGGACACTGCCGAGGAGCGAAAGCAGCTTGTTCAGTCCATCGCCGATTTTGCCGCAGAGTATCAGCTCTCCGGCATCGACATCGACTGGGAGTTTCCGCTGGAAACGGAGTGGGCGGATTTTTCCGCTTTTCTGGTAGAATTGGAAGCCGCTCTTTCCTCCACAGATGTTCAGCTATCGCTGGCGCTTTATCCAGAGGATATTTCCTTATCTCAGCAGGCGATCGCCGCTTTAGACCGCGTTCATGTGATGGCCTACGACCAGTTTGACGAGCAGGGCTTTCACAGCACGCTGCAAACAGCGCAGGAGGCCATCGACTACTTCATTGATCTGGGATTTGCACCTTCCCAGCTCTGTCTGGGAATTCCTGCCTACGGCCGTCCGCTGGACGGCTCAGCACAGTGGGTGTTCTATCGCGACATCGACCCTGAGAGTATGAAAGGGAAGAACCCCAATCTCGTCGGGGATATTTATTTTAACAGTCCTTCTCTTGCCCTGCAAAAGCAGGAGCTTGCAAAGGAAGAAAAACTGAGCGGCGTGATGGTCTATCAGCTGTTATGCGATCGTACCGACCAGAACAGTTTGATTTACACTCTGTCACTCTCACAATAAAACATCCAAAACGCACAAAGAGGCTCAAAACCGAAATCGGTTTGAGCCTCTTTGTGTAAGTTACGAGGATTATTTTGACTAGAGTATTGTTGATTACATATTGAATGCTTCTTCGTCATCAGCAAGTGGATCGCCGTAAACAACTGCCTCTTTCTCTGCTGCTGGTTTTTCCAGACGTTTGAAGACAGTGCCGCCGACATAACCTGCAACCAGACCGCCGACTGCTGCCAGTGCCAGAGCCAGAACAACCTTTACAGGATCGTTGAAGCCGAATGGAGCGATCATGCCAGGGATTGGAGAAGCGGTACCAGGAGCGTTGTTGACGATGCCCAGAGCTGCTGCTGCAAGGCCAGCCAGACCGCCGCCGAAGAAGTTGGAAGTGAAGATCGGAATTGGATGTTTGGTAACGATGTGTGCCTGGGTGAGTGGCTCAAGCATAACTGCGATGACATTGCTCTTGTCGCCGTAGCCCATTTTGTGGAAGATCATACCGTTGGTGAAGGAACCACCGAAGCAGGCAACTGCTGCAATACCCATCGGCAGGCCGGTCAGTCCCAGCATAGCGGTCAGAGCCATCGAGCTGAGTGGCGAGGTGCAGATCATCTTCATGATACCGCCGAGCAGGAAGCCCATTACCAGTGGAGACTGGTCTGCTGCTGCGGAGATGGTGCCACCGATCATGGTCAGAACGGTGTTGACACCTGGGTCAACTGCAAATGCGATCAGACGAGCCAGAGGAGCAATGGTGAGTGCGCCAAGGATCAGGTCCAGACCGGTTGGCAGATATTTTTCAATGTAAGGGGATACCAAACCAATGATGTAACCAGCGATGAAACCTGGCAGGATACCGTAACCGCCGCAAGCAAGACCGCCGACAACAGCAAATACCGGATTTGCACCCATACAGATTGGAACCATGACACCAGCTGCAACGCCGCCAAGGCTGCCAGCGGTTACGCCAACTTCACCGAGAAATGCGATTCCCAGCAGGTCGCCGGTGATGTATTTGTGTACAGCTTCTACCAGGAAGGATGCAACAGCTGCATTTGCCATACCGGACATTGCTTCGCTGCCCTTTGGAAACTTCATGCTGAACAGGGAAAAAACTGCCAGTGTGAGGAGCAGAAGTCCTACTCCAGAGATGATTGCCATCATAATCGAATACCTCCATACGAAACTTATAATTTGGGGTGCTCAGCGTTTGCCGCACCGTCGTGATTGATGATGGCTTTATTATAGAGGCGTACTTTATAAAACTACAAAAAGTTACAGGAAATCTTTTTGCAAAAAATTCAAAAATCGCAACTTTGTTAAAGTTGTTTAGCTAAATCTTATAATCATCAGCGGTATGTACAACAAAAAACGCATTTTTCTTGTCTTGAAAAAACACGTGCTTCGTCATATTGCTCAAAAATTATTGATTTTATTATACACTCTAATTTTTACGTTTATCGTTTATTTGCAAAAAACACGTCATTTATTCTTATTTTCCCAGTTTAGATCCCCCTTCCTGCTTTTTTGAAAAAACCGTCTTTGTATCTGAGGTACAAAGCTTCCCCTGTTTTTGGGTTCTTTCTTGTTTTTCACTTATAAGGACTGGTAAAATTGATTGCGATTCTCTCCTTACACAATATAAAAAAAGCACCCTATCCGAATTCATCTTCGGATGGGGTGCCAAATGATTCTCTTAATTTGTACAGTAGAAAATCAACGAATTCAAAAAGTTTTTCAGCGATACCTTGCCATGGCTGTCCGATTTGCCGCGAATATAGTCCATCTCCTTACGGATCTGTTCAAAGCTGTAAATCGAGCCTGCAAAATCATGGAAGGTGTCATTGGAATAGTCCTCAATGCCCATGTTGGCCAGATTGGTCAGGCCTGCATTGACGGCGCGGCGAATGCGCTGCTCCATCGACTTGGCGTTGTTGGGACTAAACTTTGTACAGAGCTGGGAAACGGTAAACTTGCCCGACTCCGGACCCTGTTCAATCATATAGTCCACCAGTGTGATAATATCGGCACTGCCGCTCTCTCCGATGATACCCAGCTTCTGCAAAATCGCCCGCAGCCGCTTGATGTGCGGTTTTTCCTCCTGCGGTTCCGCCGAAGGAGGCATCTGCGGAATGGTCACCGGTGTTCCCTGTGCAGGAGTATCTTTCATAAACAGCGACTGCATCTGGTGGAAGGTGCGCCGCATCTGAATCGAATCAATCACATTGGTAAGTACGCGAACCACTTCCATGCCATTGACCGGCTTTTGAATAAAGAAGGTGACGCCGCACTCATACGCCTGGCTGATCATCTCCTTGCTGCTGACCTGAGAAAGCATGACATAGCTGATGTCAGGATACTGCTCCTTTGCCTTTTTGACAAAGTTGATGCCGTCCATAATCGGCATCAGCAGGTCAACGATGACAATGTCCGGCATTACATAGGGCAGATCCTCCAGCGCATCCATTCCATTGGAGGCAGTGCCGCAGACCTCACCCAGCTTTTTCTGCTGAATAATGATCTTCAGGATATTGCAGACGCTGGCATCATCGTCGATGAGATATATTTTCATTTTACAGCCACCTCCAGATTTTGTTTTGGAATTCTCATGATAAATTCGGTACATCCATTTTCCGAATGGACGTCAATGCTGCCGCCCAACTGTGTTTCCACAATGTCCTTGACCAGGCTCAGGCCCAATCCGCGGCTGACCTGTCCGGTTTCATAGTTAATCTTGGTAGAGAAACCTGGCATAAAAATGGTTGGCAGATATTCGGGGGCAATACCTCCGCAGTTATCGTGAACCGAAAGCAGATAATCTTCTCCTTCCTCCCACTCGGACAGCAGCACTTTGGCTTCGCCCTCTCCCGCTGCCTCTGCGGCATTATTGACCAGGTTGCGCAGCACCGACATCAGGAAATAATGCTTGTCCGTGTAAAAGTTTTTGCTGATAGAAAAATCTATCTGCATATTCTGACCATATTCCCCAAAGACATGCTTTACGCTTTCCTGAATTACCTGATAAATGCTTCTGATCCACATGCCGTTTTCTTCCTGATCGGTGTTGAGTGCAGAAGAAATACCATTCATAATCAGATAATACTCTTTTTTGACCTCATGGATATCCTTTGCCACCGTCAATGCCTTTTGTGCCGCCTGTTTTGCACGGGGATCCTCAATGTTATTCAGCTCATTGTATAATCCATAGGAAATTGCCATCGTCTCTTCAATGCGGGTGGTATTTTTATTCATCCAGATAATCTCGCTTTTCAGCTGAGAAGTCAGCAGCAGCAGCCGGCGATAACGAATCCGGTCATCTTTTTTCAGGATAAACAGTCCATACGCATCAAAGGCTGCCAGAAACATCATTGCCAGTGCTGTTCTGCCCACTGCAACCACCAGCAGCTGGGTGAAAACCGAAACCGAGAATCCATTGGGACCCAGGCGCACAAAGATTTCCGAAATGTTGGAAACCATATCAATCGCTATCAGCGGAAGCAAGCGGACAGGACGGAAATGGGAGATTGGAACCAGTCGGACATAGATGGAGAACAGGCCACCATAGATCAGGTAAAACAGCATTTCCGGCGAATAGGACGCCACTGCCTCCAGAAAACTGCCTCCGTCCAACCACTCAAACACGCTGCGCACCAGCATAATGCCAGGAGCTGTCACCAGCGTTACCGGAAAAGACGGGAAATTTTCAAGCAAAAAGGCAAAGATCGGCAGACAGATAACTGCCAGCGAAATCTTAAACCCATTGATAATCAAATTAAAGTTTAACTGGGCAACAACAATCATAATCGCCGCCGAAATTGCAACCAATGACACCTGCTGCTTCACACGTTCTTTTTCTTCCTGAGGCATTTTTCCCCTCCTCACTTTGTCGAAAAATGTTATATTGATCCATCTTTACTCTTTTAGAGTGACATAAAATGCGCGGTCTGTCAATAAGAAGTGCTGTCAACTCTGTATAATATGTATATTTTACCCAAAACTCTTTGGACTATTTTTATGATAAGAGCAAAGAGGCGGAACAAATCCGCCTCTTTTTTACCAAGTGAAAAAATGTTCTAGTTTTCTGCGACGACTACCTGTACCTCGTCGGTATTTGCCTGACCGATGATGTAGGCCGTATACATCATCCCCTGTCTGACCCGCAGAGAGAAGGAGATGACCGGTTCAAACTCTCCATAACCTGGCAGATAGTTGCGGCTGACCCGATAGTCACTGCTGTCCATCTCGATACCGCTGACACGAGGCTGAACCAGAGGCGGGGTATTCACCACATAAAAGCTGTATCTTCCGCTGCTCAGGCGGCGTGCCATCGTTGTTTCCTTGTAACGGACATCCGAAAACAGCACGCTTCCATCGGTTGACAGCAGATCCAAAGCAGTATCTCCCAGAAGGAAATTGGCCATCCGCAGACAGCCAAATCCATTCATTTGGTTGGAGCAGGCAAGGTCACTGATGCGGCTAAGCTCCAGCGCTCCGGTCGAAGCATTGTTGACCAGCACAAAGGTCAGGACTTCCCCTGCGCCCAACGGCACTGTCTTGCGCAGCAAAACGGTGCGTCCGTTGGAAGCGTTCAGAATGGTCACTGTGCGGAAACCTTCTGCAAAGCAATAGTAGGAAGAAAAATTACCGAAGGCAAGGTTGGTCGCCACGCGCTGACCGCCGATGCTGATGTTGACTGCGCCCGACTGTGCTGCTGCATGGAAGAAGCGAACACGGCAGCAGCGCGAGGATGGATAGCTTGGCTGCTGGGTCTGTGGTGGAATCGGGAGAGGGCTGACCGGAAAGCCCGAACCATCCAGATGCGGAAAGCTGGGCAGTGTCTGCGGCGTATTGGCAAGATCATCGTCCTGATCTGGGAAGCTGGGCAAGGTCTGCGGCGTATCCATGCCACTCCCATCTACATGCGGAAAGCTGGGCAGCGTCTGCGGTGTATCCGCAATACGCTGAGAAAGATTATTTTGCTGGTTTGCCATATGTAATCACCTTCTATCGGAGGATAGGGAAAGTTCCCCTCCTTTTCAGAATATGAAAACTGGCCGTTTTGGTGCTGCATCACGCCTGCTTTCTGCGTGTCACTGTCAGAATACGGGTGGCAACCGTTTGGCAGAAGGCAGCATCGTGCTCCACAAAGAGCATTGCCGCCGATTGCTGCTGCAACAGCTGTTCAATCTGAAGCCGCGAAAAGAGGTCAATGTAGTTGAGCGGCTCATCCCACAGATAGAGGTGCGCCTGCTGGCACAGGCTGCGGGCAATCAACACCTTTTTCTTCTGTCCCTGGCTGTACTGTTCCAGCGGGATTTCAAACTGTCGCCGCTCAAATCCCAGATTTCGCAGGATGGACAAGCAGCGGCTGAGGTCTACCTCCTCTTTTTCCAGATAATCGCTCAGATTGCCGCTGAGTCCTGTGGTATCCTGCGGCACCACCGATATTTTTAGTCCCGAAGCCATCGTCAAGGTCCCCGTATATTCCAGCTGTTCTCCTGCTACCAAACGCAGCAAGCTGGTCTTGCCGCATCCATTGGTTCCTTGCAGGCAGATTTTCTCTCCCTGATATACTTCCAGGCGCAGCGGCTCACAGACTGGCTTGCCGTCATAGCAGACGGCAAGGTCCTGCACCTCCACGAGCTTTCTGGCAAAATGATCGAGCGGTTGTAATTTGAGCGCACCCACATTCTCCACCGACCGCAGCAGCTGCTTCTTTTCCTCAATGGCACCCTGCTGTCTTGCCTCGATCGACTTGGAGCGCTTCATCATCTTGGCG
Source organism: uncultured Negativibacillus sp. (assembly GCF_944388365.1). Taxonomy (GTDB): domain Bacteria; phylum Bacillota; class Clostridia; order Oscillospirales; family Ruminococcaceae; genus Negativibacillus. The sequence continues at coordinate 23,795 of NZ_CALXIN010000017.1, forward strand.
GCTTTATGCCCGATATTGCCGCGGTCACAGGGTCCCTGCCCAATTTTGGTCGCTTCCACACGGTCGGACCACTGTGCAGTTCGGCGCGCCGCTGCTTCCAGACGGTGAATTTCCTTTTTGAGCCGCTCATTCTGTTCCCGCTCAGACTGCACTCGGGTCTGATAATCCTGATACCAGCCCGAGAAATTTCCCTGCCGCAGCTGGATGCCGTCGCGGTCGAGCGAGAGAATGTGGTCGACACAGCCGTCCAAAAAGGTTCGGTCGTGGGAAACCATCAAAAATCCCCGCTGTTTTTGCAGAAATTGAGCCACCGTCCGCCGTCCCTCCAGATCCAAGTGGTTGGTCGGCTCGTCGATCAGCGGGAAAGCGCCCTCCTGCAAAAACAGCGCCGCCAGCTGCAATTTGGTTTTTTCGCCGCCGGACAACAGCGCATAGGGTCGCCACAGGGTGTCTTCGTCCAGCTCGAGCAATCCCAGCTGGCGGCGAAGCTCCCAATCCTGCGCATTCGGACAGAACTGCTGTGCTACTACGAAGGCAGGCTCCCAGCTGTCCTCCACCGGCATCGGAAAGAAGCAGAACGGCGCCTGCGAAACGATGCTTCCCTGATAGTCGGTCAGCCCATATTCTTTGTGCTGGGAGCCGAGCAGCAGGCGCAGCAGCGTCGTCTTGCCCCTGCCATTGCGTCCGGTCAATCCCAGGTGCCAGTCGGTATCCAGATGGGCCGAAAGATGCTGGAACACTGGCTCATAACTTCCCGGGTAATAAAACGTAATATTTGATAACGAAATCATTGACATCTGCGTTCACCTCTGAAAAACTGTCGTTGTTCTCGTCCTGCCGATTTGCAAAGACGCAAAAAAGGTGCAGCGGAAAAATCCACTGCACCTTCTGTTTTTCAGAGCAAAACCGCAGTCGGTCCTCACAGGGCCGGCTGTCTCTCCTATATCGTCAAAAGAATGCAACATCTCTTTTTCCCGCTGCTGGGCAAACGCAACCATAGCCGGAACGCTCTGGTTCCAGCGGTCGAACATTTCCCCATATTCTTACTAGCGAGAAAAATGACGCATTCTTTCACACCTTTCCAAATAAAATGCAAGGGCATTATAACACCCGCGCGCCGTTTTGTCAATCGACTGTGCTCTACTGCTGTAAGGTAGCGATGATCGACGGAACAAACTGTTTCTTTCGGGATACCATGCCAGGCAGCAGCAGTCCATCGTCCGGAATCTGGTCGATGTGGTTGGACTGGCGCAGAATCTCCTCTGCCTGCACGCCACAGCACAGCACGATGCTGCTCTCCTCGATGATGTTGGTCAGCAGGAAAAAGAGCATGGTGGATGGGTCGTGGCTGATCTTCTCCTTCATCAGCTCTTTGAGTGCTGGAATCAGCTGACGCAGACCCGCATCGCTGACCGAGGTGATCTGACCGACGCCGAAGCTGACGCCTGCGGTTGAGAAGGTCTTATAATCCTGATAGAAGATCTCCTCAATCGAACGGGAGGACAGGTCGCTGCCCGCCTCAAACATTTCCTGGGCATAGGTCGGGATGTCGATCTGTGCAATCTGTGCCAATGCCTCTGCCGCCTGTTTGTCCACCTGGGTGCAGGTCGGAGAACGGAACATCAATGTATCGGACAGAATCGCCGAGCAGAGCAGTCCGGCAGTCTGACGGTCGATCTCCACGCCGTTTTCCTGGTAGAGCTGGTAAACGATGGTGGCGGTGCATCCCAACGGCTGATTGCGGAAAAAGACCGGATTGATGCTCTCCAAGCCGCCCAGGCGATGATGGTCGATGATTTCGAGGATGTCCGCGCTCTCTACGCCGTCTACCGCCTGATTCTTCTCGTTGTGGTCGACCAGAATGACCTGTTTTTTCTCGGTAGCCAGGAAGGAACGTTTGGAGATCTGTCCGATATAACGTCTGTGTTCATCCAGAACAGGGAAATAACGGTGGCGTTCCTTCGCCATAACCTCTTTGACATCATCGGTATAGTCGTCCAGCGAGAAGGACAGGATGTGATGTGCGGTCATGAAAAAGTCGATTGGCATGCTCTGGTTAATCAGTCTTGCAACGGTATAGGAGTCATAAGGGCTGGACAGAATGATGCAGCCACGATTTTTTGCACGCTCGATAATCGTTTCGTTTGGCTCTGCATTGGTACACAGAATGATGCAGGACGCACCGATCTCCACCGAGAAAAACTGCGACTCAAAGCGGTTGCCGATCACTACCATGTCATTTTCGGCAACATAATCGACCATCATCTCAGGGGTATTGGCTGCGATGGTGACTCTGCCGCGGTCGAAGGTGCCGCTGGTATCTCCACAGATGACCTTGGCTTCCAGCACCTTGACGATATTTTCGTAAGGGGTCTTTGCCTTGGATACAATGCGGTTATCGTAGACATCCATATCCGAAGCGGCGATATTGGAAATAGTGATCAGTCCCTCTGGGCTGCCGTCCTCGCCGGTGATGCACAGGGTGCTGGCGTCATATTCCTTCATCATGCTGTATGCCTGTTTAATCGAAATCTTTCCGTCCACCGCAGGCACCTGCTTGATCTCCATATCCGATACTCTGGTGCGGACATTCGCCAGAAACTCTGGACTTTCCGCTCCAAAATAGGACAGTGCAAAGGCTGTTTCCTTGCTGATCTCACCCGCACGTTTTGGGGTATAGGGTTTACCGGTTAGCTTTGTTTTCAGATTTGCATAGGCAATCGCCGAGCAGATCGAGTCGGTATCGGGGTTTTTATGCCCGATGACGATGATTTCTTTTTCTTCGTTAGGCTTCAATACAAATTCTCCTCTCTTACAACGCATCTCTCTATTCTGAACAAAGTTTTTCTCATAGTTATCGTCACTATACCATAATTTTGGATTCCGTACAAGGATTTAGTTTGTTAAAGCAAAAACAATCAGGCTTTCCTTGCCAAACTGCAAAAAAGCCGGCAAATTTAGTTTGCGTATTTTTTAAAAAAGCACTTGACTCTGCCATTGTGTCAGCCTTTATACTCTAAGTGAGCTCAAAAACAATGCCTCAGGAGGTAGACAAATGTTTCGTATCGGAGAATTTTCAAAACTGGCAATGGTGAGTGTGCGGATGCTGCGGCATTACGATGAGATTGGCCTGCTGACTCCCGACACGGTCGATCCTTACACCGGATACCGTTATTACAGCGCGTCTCAGCTTGCTGTCATCGGACGAATCCAGCTGTTAAAGGAGATGGGGATTTCTCTATCCCAGATTACCAAGATGCTGGAGCTGCTGGACCAGCCGCAAAAGCTGGAAAGCTTTCTGCAGATGCGGCATCTGGAATTACAGCAGCAGCAACAGCAGCTGTCCTGCCAGCTGTCTCTGGTACAGTCAGCCATAGAACGGCTGAGGAAGGAGCAAACGATGAAACAATTCCACGTCGAAAAGAGAACATTCCCTCGGATGAAGGTTGCTTGCCTGCGAAAGGTGCTGCCGACCTATGCAGATGAACATCAGCTTTGGGCCCAGATGAACCACGCCTTTCAGCTCCTTGATCCTGGAAAAAAGATGTTTGAGAACAAATGTGCCATGGCTGTCTTTTTTGATGAGGGCTTTCGGGAGCAGGATGTCGATGTCGAGATCCGCGTCCAGCTGTCCGACGACTTTGCCATCGACCAGCCGCCAGTCAACGAAGTTTGTTTTGGTATCCTCCCTCCGGTGACTGCCGCTACCGTCATGCTCAACGGCAGCTACGATCAGATCGGTCATGTCTACGAGGAAATTGCACAGTGGGTGGAAGAACATCACTTCCAGATGCAGGGCCCGATGTTTAATATCTATCACGTATCCCCTGCCATGGACCCTAATCCTGACAACTGGGTCACCGAGGTCTGTGTCCCTCTCAAGGCAGAATAGCTTAAGTCCGCAAAAAGAGCGCTCCCAGACGGGAGCGCTCTTTCGTTATTCTTCGGTCTGTACAAACTGGCTGTAATACAGCTGATGATAAAATCCCTGTTTTTGCAGCAGCTCTTTGTGGGTACCCTGTTCGATGATCTGTCCGTCCTTCATCACAAGGATGCAATCGGCCTCTCGGATGGTGGAAAGGCGGTGCGCTACCACAAAGCTGGTATGTCCCTTCATCATCTCGGCAAATGCCTTCTGGATCTTCAGCTCGGTTCGAGTGTCGATATTGGAGGTCGCTTCGTCCAAAATGAGCATCGAAGGCTTGGTGAGCATCGCGCGGGCAATACACAGCAGCTGCTTCTGTCCCTGGGAAATGTTGCCGCCGTCCTCCGACAGGATGGTATCATATCCCTGCGGCAGTCGCTTGATAAAGCTGTGTGCATGCGCTGCTTTGGCTGCTGCGATGATTTCCTCCTCGGTAGCATCCGGCTTTCCATAGGCGATGTTGTCCCGCACTGAGCCCTTGAACATCCAGGTGTCCTGCAACACCATGCCGTACAGAGAACGCAGTGCTCCGCGTCCAATCTGTTTGACCGGCGTGCCATCCACCCGAATCTCACCTTCGTCCACATCATAGAAGCGCATCAGCAGGTTAATCATGGTGGTTTTACCGCAGCCGGTCGGTCCGACCAGTGCAATGCGCTGACCTGGCTTGACAGTCAGGTTAAAATCACGGATAAGCGGATGATTTTTATCGTAGGAAAAGCTGACGTGGTCGATCTCTACATTGCCCTGGCTTTGCTGCGGCTGGGCAGCGTCGGGTGCATCCGGCTGCTCCGCCGGTTCGTCGATCAGCGCAAAGACGCGCTTTGCACTTGCCAATGCTGTTTGCAGCTCGGTGACGACGCCGGAAATCTCGTTAAACGGTTTGGTATACTGGTTTGCATAGGCCAGAAAGCTGGAAAGCGCTCCGACCGAAAAGCTGCCTGCAATGCAGCTTAAAGCGCCAAAGATGGCGACTGCCGCATAGACAACTCCATTGACAAAGCGGGTGCAGGGGTTGGTCAGCGAGGAATAAAACTGCGATTTGACGCCGGCGAGATAGAGCTGGCGATTGATCTCATTAAATTCGTCCTGTGCGCGGTCCTCATAGCAGAATGCTTTGACCACCTTCTGGCTGCCGACCATCTCCTCAATATAACCGCTCAGCTGGCCTCGGATGGCGCTCTGCGCGCGGAACATCTGAAAGCTATGCTTAGCGATAAACGAAGCGACAAACAGCGACAAGGGAGTGATCACAATGACCACCAATCCCACCTTGAAATTGAGCGAAAGCATATAGACCAGGGTGATAAGAATGGTAATGACGCCGGTAAACAGCTGGGAAAAACCTTGCAGCAGTCCATCCGAGATGGAGTCAATATCGTTGATGATGCGGCCGATAATGTCGCCGTGGGAACGGCTGTCGATGAGCGACAGCGGCACTTCCTCCATCTTATTAAAGACAGCGACACGCAAATCCCGCACCGTTTTGTAAGCCACCATGTTAGTACACAAGGTCATCAACCACTGAAACAATGCCGCCAGCAGTGCAACGACCATCAACTTAAGCAAAATAGGAGCAAGCTGACCAAAGTATACCTGCCCTGGTTTTAGAATTTGGTCGATGCCTCGACCGATCAAAACCGGAAGATAGAGGGCAAGCGAAACACTGAGCACAGCGCTGACAAGAGCTGCCGCCAGATAACCACCGTAGGGTTTTGTAAAGGTCAGAATTCGTTTGAAAAGTTCGCTGCGTCTCTCGGTATTCATTCTGCCTTACCTCCTTCCTGTGGCTGTTCGTTCTGGGACCAGTAGATTTCCTGATATTCCTTACAGCTTTGCAGCAGTTGATCGTGGGTTCCGATGCCCACGGCATGTCCATCCTCCAACACAACGATCTGGTCGGCATAGCGCACACTATTGGCGCGTTGGGACACGATCAGGACGGTCATTTCACCGGAAAGAGAAGCAATAGCGCGGCGCAGAGCAGCATCGGTCGCGAAGTCCAGTGCGCTCGCACTGTCGTCGAGAATCAGGATTTCCGGTGAGCCGATCAGTGCGCGGGCAATGGTCAGACGCTGCTTCTGTCCGCCTGACAGATTTTTTCCTCCCTGCAGGATAACACTGTCCAAACCATCCGGCATCCGGCGGACAAACTCCGCCGCCTGCGCAGTTTCCAGCGCTGTCCAAATCTGTTCGTCGGTGGCGTTGGGGTCCCGCCACTGCATGTTTTTGCGCAGCGTACCCGAAAACAGCACTGCCTTCTGCGGCACCATGCCAATTTTACGGCGCAGCTGACCGAGCGGATAGTTCTGCACATCGACGCCGTCGACCTGAATACTGCCGTGGGAAGCCTCATAAAAACGGGGAATCAGATTGATCAGCGTCGATTTTCCGCAGCCGGTGCCGCCGATGATACCGATAGTCTGTCCCTTCCCAATTTCCAGGGAAATATTGCTGAGCGCGTAGTCACTGGCATCGGGATAGACAAAGCTGACCTTATCAAACAAAATCTTCGGGCTGTCCGGCTTCGGTTCCACCGGCGCCATACAGCGGTTGGTGATCGACGGCTGCAGCTCCATCACCTCACTGACACGGTTTGCCGAGGCAGAGGCTTTGGTGAAGATCACCACCAGATTTGCCACAACAATCATCGCCAGCAAAATCTGATTGAGGTAATTGACAAAGGCAATCACCTCTCCCTGGGTCATCTCTCCCATATTCACCTTGATTCCGCCAAACCAGAGGACGGCGGCAATCGCCAGATTGATGATGGTGCTGGTCAGGGGATTGAGCAGCGCAGAGATTTTTCCCACTGCAATCGAGGTGCTCATCTGGTCATTGCTTGCCTCCAGGAAGCGCGCCTTTTCCCGTTTCTGGCGGGAAAAGGCGCGGATGACCCGCACACCGGACAGGTTTTCGCGGGCAATCAGCGACAGGCGGTCAAGTTTGCGCTGGATGATGCGATAAAACGGCACCGACCGGCTCATAATCAGATAGAGCACTAACGCGACCAGAGGGCCTGCCACAAAGAAGATGAGTGCCAATTTCCAGTTGATGAGCAGCGCCATAATGGTAGCGCCGATGACCAAGAACGGTGCACGCACTACCAGACGAATCAGCATGGCTACTGCCAGCTGCAGCTGATTGACATCGTTGGTGATGCGGGTAATCAGTGACGGTGTGCCGATCTGGTCAATCTCTCCGTGCGAAAGGCGGTTGATGTGGGCAAACATCTCGGAGCGCACCACCGTTCCAAAGCCCTGACTTGCCCTGGCAGCGCAATACTGACAAATCAGTGCGCACCCCAGTCCCACCAGTCCCAGCAGAATCATCACTGCGCCCATCCGCAAAACATAGACAGTATCGCGATTAGCGATGCCCACGTCGATGATTCTTGCCATGACCAGCGGAACGATCAGCTCAAAAATGGCCTCGGTCAGTTTAAACGCCGGACCGATCAGCGTTTCCTTCCAGAATTTTTTGAGGTACCTAGTAAACTTTAACATTCTATTCTCATTTCCTCCGTTGTATCTTCTGCACGTATTGTGATATGATTATAGCACATTTTTGACCCTGTAAAAGATATTTTTTCCCCATCCTCAAGAGGAAGTTTGCTGCGGCTGAAAATTTGTCGTTTTTCATCGCTGGATCTGAGGGATGACGGGAAAAATTTCTTAATGCCATAAACCGGAACGATCAGGACGAGAAATTTTAGAGGAGGTAATTTTTATGTCACAGATGTTCCGATACAATGTTCTTGTCACACTGGACCGCAACTATTTAAAGGTGCTGCGCACCATGCTTTATTCTCTGTCTCAGTCGGACAGCACGGGCATTTTCACCGTCTATGTTGCACACAACAGCCTGACCGAGGACGATTTTGCTGCGCTTCAAGCGGTTCTTCCCCGTACGGAACTGATTGATGTTCCCCTTTCTGAGGAGATGTTTCAGGATGCTCCCATCTCCGACCGCTATCCAAAGGAGATGTACTACCGCCTGTTTGCCGCACAGTATCTTCCCCAGGAGCTCGACCGCATTTTGTACCTCGATCCCGACCTTGTTGTCATCAACTCTCTGCGCAGTCTGTACGAGATCGACTTCGGGGACAATCTGTTTGCCGCAGCCTCTCACATTGAAAGCCGGACCTTCAAAAACTTTAACCGGCGACGGCTGCATCTGTCCGAACAGGCCCGCTACATCAATTCCGGTGTCATGATGATGAACCTGTCGCTGCTGCGCACCCAGCAGGACCCGCAGCAGATCTATCAGTTTATCGAGGAGCACAAAAACACACTGCTCCTGCCTGACCAGGACGTTGTCAACGCGCTGTACGCCGATCGCACCATCTTTCTGGATCCGCTGATCTACAATCTGGGCGAAAAATATCTGCGCTTAAAAAACCTGCATCTTCCCAAGGAGGAAAAACTGGGAATCGACTGGGTGCGTCAGCACACTGCCATCATCCATTATTATGGACGCAACAAGCCCTGGAAAGAAGGCTACCACGGAAAACTGGGCGTATTTTACGACTTTTTTACCCGAGAACTGGATAACCTGTAAGCTGTTGTTTCGCTTTCCCTCTCGTGTTATACTGAAACCACAGGAGGTGTGATGATGGAGCAAAAACGAACAGGGCGGATTGCCTGTATGCTTGAGCTTATCGTTGAAACGATTTGCTTTCTCTGCATCAGCTATCTGCTGGGCTGTGCTACCTATTCTTTTTGGAATCACCCGTTGTTTATTTTGTTTTTCTCGGTCAACTGCTGGCTGCTCTCCCGCTATTGGGAGGCACTGCGCCGTCACCTTTCCAAAGGGAAAGCTGCCATTTTGTTTGCACTGGCGCTTGCCGCCTATTTTGGACTGCTGTGTTGGGGCACCCTTCCGCTGTCCACAGTGCCGGTAACATGGTGATACCTGCCGCTCCGATGGAGCGGCTTTTTTTAACCTGGCTGCTGCCTCCTCTTGCCCAAAGTCCACCGTCTATGATACAATTTGAAAAGAACACTGCTCTTTCTTTTGCAGGGCATTTTATGGTACAATAGGTTATTGCACCGGACGTTTTGTCCAATGATATAACGAAACTGATTTTTGATTTGATAGAAAGGTGAGATTTCATGCCAGACCATTCGCAGAAGGATATCAGCCGTATCCGCAATTTCTGCATTATTGCCCATATCGACCACGGCAAGTCGACCCTTGCCGACCGCATCCTGGAAAAAACCCAGGCCATCTCGCTGCGTGAGATGGAGGACCAGCTGCTGGACAACATGGAGCTGGAGCGGGAACGCGGCATCACCATCAAGGCCCGTGCCGTCAAGGTGGAATATACTGCCAAGGATGGCAACACCTATGAATTCAACCTCATCGACACTCCTGGACACGTCGACTTTAACTACGAAGTCTCCCGTTCGCTGGCTGCCTGCGAAGGCGCACTGCTGGTAGTAGACGCCTCCCAGGGCATTGAGGCTCAGACACTTGCCAACACCTATCTGGCTGTCGAGCATGATCTGGAGGTCGTTCCGGTCATCAACAAGGTCGACCTTCCCAGTGCAAACCCTGACGTTGTCTGCCACGAGATTGAGGACATCATCGGCATCCCTGCGCTGGATGCTCCGCGCATCTCGGCAAAGACCGGCTTAAACGTTGAGGACGTGCTCGAACGCATCGTCACCGATATTCCGGCGCCGAGCGGCGACCCTAACGCTCCTCTGCAGGCGCTGATCTTTGACTCGTATTATGACAGCTACAAGGGCGTTATCGTTTACATCCGCGTCATGCAGGGCACCGTCCGCCCAGGTGACGACATTTTGATGATGGCCACCGGCGCACAGTTCCATGTGGTCGAGGTCGGCTACATGGGCGCAACCAATCTGGTTCCAAGCAGCGGACTTGCTGCCGGTGAGGTAGGCTACATCACCGCCAGCATCAAGAGCGTGCGCGACACCGTCGTCGGCGACACCGTCACCCATGCCGATGCTCCTGCCAAGGAACCGCTCGCCGGTTACCGTCAGGTCAACCCGATGGTATTCTGCGGTATCTACCCTGCTGATGGCGCAAAATATCCTGATCTGCGCGATGCGCTGGAAAAATTGCAGCTCAACGATGCTTCCCTCTCGTTTGAACCGGAGACCTCCAAGGCGCTGGGCTTTGGCTTCCGCTGCGGCTTTTTGGGACTGCTGCACATGGAAATTATCCAGGAACGACTGGAACGTGAGTTTAACCTCGACCTGGTAACCACCGCTCCGAGCGTTATCTATAAGTTAAACATGACCGACGGCACCACCATGATGATCGACAACCCGACCAATTATCCTGACCCATCGGACATCGAATCGGCGGAGGAGCCTTATGTTAAGGCCAGCATCTTCTCGCCGTCGTCCTACATCGGCACCATTATGGAGCTGTGTCAGGAGCGCCGCGGCGTCTACAAGGACACCAAGTATCTGGACACCGACCGCGTCGAAATTCACTATGAGCTGCCGCTCAACGAGATTGTCTACGACTTCTTCGATGCGCTCAAATCCCGTACCAAAGGCTATGCTTCCTTTGACTATGAGCTGGCCGGCTACCAGCCATCCAAGCTGATTAAGCTGGACATCATGATCAGCGGCGAGGTGGTCGATGCGCTCTCCTTTATCGTTCATGCTGACCGTGCCTATTCCCGTGCGCGCAAGATGGCGGAAAAACTCAAGGAGAACATCCCGCGTCAGATGTTTGAGGTGCCGATTCAGGCGGCTGTCGGCGGCAAGATTATTGCCCGTGAAACGGTCAAGGCATTCCGCAAGGACGTTCTTGCCAAGTGCTACGGCGGTGACATCACCCGAAAGAAGAAACTGTTGGAAAAACAGAAGGAAGGCAAAAAGAGAATGCGTCAGCTGGGTTCTGTGGAAGTTCCACAGGAAGCCTTCATGGCAGTTCTCAAGCTGGACGAATAGCGGGTTGAACCCGCGAACTGTTCGCGTTGTTGGTTAAGCACAAATCGGAGAGCTCTACTCTCGCGCAGACAGCTTATCTTTGATTCTTTTGGTTGGAATAAAGATAAAATCTTTTATTGACCACATTTCTTAGGACTCGTTTCCGAATATCTTTTTATAATCAAAACCACCCGTTGAACGGGTGGTTTGAACAGGCCCTATAAGGGCCCATCTCTTGTGGTTGCCCCCTTAAG
>NZ_CALXIN010000018.1 GCF_944388365.1 uncultured Negativibacillus sp.
TGCTGTGAGGTGCTTTTTCTCATCTCTGATCTTGTTTAAAACTCAATGGTGCGGCTTGGCTGGGTAAAGGAAGAAAAAACAGCCGTCACTTTTTCCAAAGCAAAGATCTGTGTGTTTCCATCTCCAGCCTTGTACATCTTCTGCAAAGATGGGTATGCTGCAAGCATGTGTTCCTGCGCTTCTATTCTTGGATCTTCTACCGCAGTTGCCGCCATACGCAGCCACTGTTCTCCGTCAAATGCGCAGATTTCTATTTTTGGATTCTCCATCATCTGTCTGGAAACGTCCTTGACCTTACCAGTCTGAATGGTCAAACGTCCATCAAACAGGTCTATCGTTCCAAAAGGGCGCACTCTTGCCTGACCATGGTCAACGGTTGCCAGATAATAGGTTCCGCATTTCTTTAAAAAATCATATACTTCCTTCATTTTCTCTGCCTCCCTGTTGTATATGGCAATTTTCCGCAGGTCGTTCACTGTCCAATGTCAGTTTCGCCTGCTCATTATTTTCATTATAGTATCTTTCTTGCACCTTTTCATTTCCAGAAGGTTTCAAAGATGTTAAAAATACACCTGCACATAATGCTGTAAAGGGAGCTACTGTCACCAGTCCAAAGGAACCAATGACGGTATGAATCATCTCTGCCGCTACATATTTATAGTTGAGGATGTTGATTAAAGGGGTTCCCTGCGCCATAAATACCATCAGCAGCGCAATATAGCCGCCGGAATATGCCAGCAGCAGCGTTGTCGTCATGGTACCCATCGCTGCACGGCCCACATTCATACCGGAATGAACGGCTTCTTTCCAACCGATCTCCGGTTTTTTCTCCACTACCTCACAAACAGCGGAGGTAATATCGACCGACAGATCCATCAGTGCGCCGGACGAACCGACAAAGATGGACGCCATAAAAATTCTCGTCAGATTCAGATCCTGGTATCCCGCATACAACAAACTTTCCGAGGAAGACATCACCGCACCATGGATTTTAAACAGGTCGGTAAAGATCGCTCCCAGAATGCAGGTGACAATTACACCCAAAATCGTGCCCGAAACTGCCGATGCACACCGGCGGTCAAATCCATAGACCAGGGAAATAATCAGCACACTCAGAATCAAGGTGAATACAACACCAATCCAAATCGGATTGTATCCCTTCAGATAAAGCGGGACCAGCAGCTTCCAGATTGCCAGAATCGTCAAAATAAAGCTCAATACTGCGCGCACGCCGGTTCTGCCTGCAAACAAAATCAAGAACAGTACAAAAATTGCACCCATCAAAAGCTCTGCGGGAATTCGGTTGTGGTCGATCATCGTCACCATCAAAATCTCGTCACCGTCATAGCTGACAACCACCTGTGCCTTGTCGCCAACTTCAAACAGCTTGTCCTGCTCCAGCGAACCGTTGAGCATATTGACGCCCTGCGTTGTCTGTCCCTTAAATTTACCGCTGAGAATCTCCAGCTCGCAGCGCTGCTCGCCGGAACGGACCAGTCCGGTGTCAATGATGGTGCTGTTGTCAACTTCCAGAACCTGTGCCACACACTGATCAGCCTCACGATAAATTTCCTGGTAGCCGGTCGGAATCAAACATAAAACGATGATAAACAGGATGCACACCCAAACCGGTGCATTGTACTGCAATTTTTCCTTTGTAAGCAGACCTTTCATAGAAGAACCCTTTCCCAATCATACAGAATCGCAAAAAAGCGGACAGAACTTCCATCCGCTTTTTTGCTTTATTTTTCAGAAACCTTCAGGAGATATCTTATTTGATGTCCATCAGATCAGCCAGTTTGTGGTAGATCTGAGTGTTGTCATAGTAACCGCCGAACTCATCCTGACCAACGCCCTTTGCAAATACTGCTACCGGCAGACCAGTGTGAGAGTAAGAGGTGAAGTCGATACCGGATTTGTTGTTGAGCAGGTGGGTGATGGTGACAGACAGTGGCTCATAGGTACCGTACAGTACATACTCTGCCTGATTTTCTTCGTCTGCTTTTTCGTCAGCCAGTGTCTTTGCATAAGCTTCCTTGAGCAGGCCGATTTCGTAGTCGGTCAGAACCAGTTTGTCATCCTCTGCACCGGACATCTTCAGACCGAACAGCTGTTCAACGTCTTTCATCATATCCTCGAAGGAAGTCTGGTTTTCTTTGTATTTTGTAACATAGTCGCTGTCAAATTTTGCGTAGGAGATTTTCTGGTTGGTCAGGTTGGTCAGATAGGTGTCGTAGTCGGTACCAGCATAACCAATGGTCAGACCACCGGTTTCATGGTCGCCGGTAACCAGGATCAGGGTTTCATCTGCATGATCTTTTGCAAATTCCAGTGCCTCGTCAACTGCATCTGCCAGAGCAAGCGTATCGTTGATTGCGGAACCTGCATCGTTTGCATGGCAAGCCCAGTCGATCTTACCGCCTTCAACCATCATGAAGAAGCCTTTGTCGTTGTCGGACAGTACTTCGATGCCCTTGTCTACATAGTCAGCCAGTGCCCATTCGCCATTTGCACGGTCATTTTCATAGGAGATGGAATCGCCGTCTGCCAGTTTTTCGCTGATGAGCAGAACCTTCTCATCTTTTGCGCTGATCTTTTCAGCTTCCGCCTGTGTGTTCACTACTTTGTAGCCAGCTTCTTCTGCTCTGTCGTACAGGCTTTCTTTGTCGCCGTCTGCACCATTTGGTTTGAGCAGAGCGCCGCCTGCAAAGTAATCGAAGTCGGAAGCAATCAGCTCTTCACCGATTTCATAGTAGTTGTTTCTGCTTGCCTGATGGCAGTAGAAAGCAGCTGGTGTTGCATGGTTTAAGTTTACCGAAGAAACAACGCCGATGTCGTAGCCCTCGTCTTTGAGCTGTTCAGCGATGGTTTCATATTTTACGGTCATGGTTTCATCCATGTTGATGGTACCGGAATAGGTCTTGTGACCGGTCGAGATGGAGGTTGCAGTGGATGCAGAGTCTGGGCAGAAGGAAGTGGAATCATAGGTAACTGCGGAACCTGCAACTGGGAAGTTCATAAAGTTCAGTGCTTTGTTTCCGTCGAGAATATCGTCGTTGTCGGTGTCAGCAACTGCACCCAGATAATCGGAAGCAGCCTGGAACTGTGGATAGCTCATACCGTCGCCGATGAACAGGAAAACATACTTTGGTTTTTTGCTTGTAGAATTTACAATGCCGGTGGACTGGGTCAGACCGGTGGTCAGTGCTGCAGATTTTGTATCAGTACCTGCCGCATAGGCACAGCTGAGCAGCATTGTGCCAGCCAAAGCTGCAGCTGCAACTTTGGAAAATACTTTCTTTGTGTTCATAAATACACTCTCCTCTTTTTGTTTGCTTTGATCTTGCTCCTATATCATAATTCATTCATGTAAAACTCACACCCTTTCTCCCGTAAAAGGTGTGTTAAACTATTTTCCATTGCATGAACAGATTGTAAAATGATATACTGAATCCAAAAATATGGTAAACACCACAGGAGAACATCTATGAAACTGACTGTACCATCCTTCTATTTTGATTTTCACTGCATCGCCTCCCGATGCACCGACAGCTGCTGCATCGGCTGGGAGATTGACATCGACCCAAGCACTGCTGCCTACTATCGACAGCGCGCACAGAAAAACGATTCCTTTGCCGCCCGCCTTGAGCAGAATATCGACTTTTCCCAGACACCTCACTTTCTCCTGACACCACAGGAACGCTGTCCCTTTTTGAATAAACAAAATCTCTGCGACCTGATCCTGCACCTCGGCGAGGAGCATCTGTGCGAAATCTGTGACCAGCATCCTCGCTTTCATGAATGGTTTGGAAGCTATAAGGAAAGCGGTCTCGGACTCTGCTGTGAAGAAGCAGTCCGATTGCTGATTTCGGACGCCTCTCCTCTGCACTTTGTGCAGACCGAGATTGAAGAAGCCCCTGATGATGCTCCCTTCGACCCACAGCTGCTGCAGCTTCTGCTTTTGCTGCGGGAGCGTTTCTTTGCTGTCCTTCAGGACCGTACAAAACCGCTTTCTCAGCGGTTTTGTACTCTCCTTTCTCTTGCAGAACAAGCGCAGGAAGCCATCGACTTTGGTGATACCGAAGCGCTCGAACAGCTGACCAAAGATTCCTCTGTTTCTCTCCCTGAACCGTCGAAGGAACAGCCTTCCGAAGTGCTCGATGCTATCCTTTCCTTTTTGCAGACGCTCGAACCTATCGACCCACTTTGGCCGCAGCGTCTGCAAACACTCCAAAATCAGCTGCCCAAACTTCTCAGCAAAAAGTATTCTCCTTCCCGTCCTCATGAGTATGAACATCTCTGCGTCTACCTTCTCTACCGCTACCTGCTCAAAGCGGCGCGCGACGGCGAACTTCTCTCCCGCGTCAAAGCTGCCGTCCTGTTTTCCCTGCTGGTGCTTGTGCTGGAAATGGAAACTGCCGCCGATTTTTCCCTTTCCCAGCAGATCATCAACATTAAAGCCCTCTCCAAGGAGCTGGAATACTCGGACGAAAATTGGGACGCCCTGCTGGAACAAAGTTGGAACTATCCCGCTTTCTCCTGCCAAAACCTGTGTTCTCTCGCTGCATCCCTCCTGTAAGCAATTAAAAAAGGACTGTCGTTTGACAGTCCTTTTTTAATTGCTTTTCTTTTTTATTCTGCCCAGCCCATGCTGCGCTCAACCGCCTTGTGCCATCCGTGCAGAAGCTGCTCTCTCTTTTGCTCCTGCATCTGCGAAACGAAGGTGACATCGCAGTTCCACAAACTGCGGATTTCCTCCTTGTCCTTCCAGACGCCGACCGCCAGTCCTGCCAGATAAGCTGCTCCCAGTGCCGTCGTCTCCCGAATCATCGGACGGCGCACCTCACAGTCAAGAATATCCGCCTGAAACTGCATCAGGAAGCGGTCACGGCTGGCGCCGCCGTCCACCTTCAGCTCCCGCATCTTCACGCCGGTGTCGCGCTCCATCGCCCGCACCAGATCATAGCTCTGGTATGCGATCGACTCCTGTGCCGCGCGGATAATATGTTCCCTGCGGGTACCTCTGGTGATGCCGATGATGCAGCCTCGGGCATACATATCCCAGTGCGGCGCACCAAGTCCCGTGAAGGCCGGCACCAGATACACGCCGCCGGTGTCCTCAACCTTCTGCGCATAGTACTCCGCATCCTTCGACTCGGTGATAAAGCGCATCTCATCGCGAATCCACTGGATGACCGCACCGCCCACAAAGACGCTGCCTTCCAGCGCATACTGCACCTTTCCGTTTAAGCCGATGGCGATGGTGGTGATCAACCCGTTTTCGCTCACACAAGGCTTTTCTCCCGTGTTCATCAGTAAAAAGCATCCGGTTCCGTATGTATTTTTCGCCTGACCTTCCTCAAAGCAGCACTGTCCAAACAGCGCTGCCTGCTGGTCGCCGGCAATGCCTGCAATCGGAATCTGTTCTCCCTGAATGGTGGTATAGCCGTAAATTTCGCTGCTGCTTTTCACCTGAGGAAGCATCGCCCGTGGAATGTCCAGCGCCTCCAACAGTTTTTCATCCCACTCCAATGTTCTGATGTTAAACAGCATGGTTCGCGAAGCGTTGGTCATGTCGGTAACATGTGCCTTTCCACCGGTCAGCTTCCAGATCAGCCAGCTGTCCACCGTACCAAACAGGATTTCTCCTCGTTTTGCCCGTTCTCTTGCACCTTCAACATGGTCAAGAATCCACGCAATTTTGGTCGCTGAAAAATAGGCATCCGGCACCAGTCCGGTGACTTCGCGGATATACTCTCCCAAACCCTGCTGTTTTAAACGATCGACGATGTCCGCTGTGCGGCGGCACTGCCAGACAATCGCATTGTAGATCGGCCGTCCGGTTTTTGCATCCCATAAAATCGTGGTTTCCCTTTGGTTGGTGATACCGATGCCCTTGATCTGTTTTATATCCACATTGCTCTGTGCGATGACCTCCATCATCACCGCATACTGGGAGGAATAGATCTCCATCGGGTCATGCTCGACCCAACCTTCCTTAGGATAATGCTGGGTAAACTCCTTCTGTGAGATTCCCACGATATTTTGCTGCCGGTCAAACAGGATGGCACGGGAACTGGTTGTTCCCTGATCCAATGCCAGAATGTACTCTTCCATGAAAAAACCCCCCTCGTTTTTAGGACAGCCTGTTAAATACAACGTTAAACCATGCGCCGGTGATGCCGTCCGCAATCAGCAGGACACCCATGATGCGCACCGTGACGACCAGCGCACCAAATGGATTAAAGATCAGCACTGCTCCCAGAACCGCGATGAGAATACCTGTCACCATTGCGCCAATCCACTTTGGATACGCATAGCGGCGCAGCATCCATGCGCGCTGTACCTTGGAAATGCCTTCGACCAGCACCAGAATACCCAGCACAATCGGCAGCAGCGCAAAGATACCGCCTGGATTCATCAGACAGAACAGTCCGATGCCCAATAAAAAGATACCCAGCACCAGCTCTCCGATAAAAAAGGCGGAAAGCTCCCTGTTCCGAAGGTAGGAAATCACCTTCATCAATCCATAGATCAGCGATAAAATGCCGATACCGTAAGTAATGACATCGATTGCCTGCGACGGAAAAAATACCAGTACTGCTCCCGCTACAATACCAACCAACGCCGCCAGATATTCACTTCCACCAAATTGAAGCTGTTTCATCGTTTGTTCTCCTTTTCTTTTTTATAGTTCAAACTGATATGCCTGTGCATTTGCCAGCAGGATGTCGGTCAGATTGTCCTCCTTTTTGGATCGTCCCGAATAGCTGCTCACCGGTGCAAAGACGCCGCCATGTGCTACCAGCAGCACACTGCCCTCTTTTCCTTTGAGGGTATCCAGAAAATCATAGACTCTTGCAAAAAATTGTTGGATATTTTCCGCCTTTTCATACTGGATGTTGGCTGTGTAGTCCCAGAACAGGCGGGAGTCAAACTGCGTCCAATCCATCCCCTGAAATTCGCCCATGTCCCGCTCGATCAGACGCTGTTCCAGATAGATCGGAATATTTCTTCCCTCACAGATAATGTTTGCTGTCTGCCGGGCACGCATCAGCGGCGAACAGTATGCACAATCAAACTGCTCGCCTTTGAGCAGTTCCCTGGTTTTTCTGGCCTGCTCCATTCCCGTTTCATTGAGCGGAATGTCCGCAAGTCCCTGCTGCTTTCCCTGCTTGTTCCAATCGGTCTGACCATGACGAACAAATGTCACTTTCATTCTTTCGGCTTCCCTTCCAAAATCAGATAAAAACAAACAGGCGCAGGTAACATGTTACCTGCGCCTGTTCTGTACAGAAAAAGACTGTTTTCTCTGTTACATTCCCGAACCTTTTTTGGTAAACGGCTTGCTTCCAATTCCCTTGGAATACGGCTTGCCGCCTCGACCTGCAAAAGCACGGTTGCGGTCCTGACGCTGGTTCTGTCTGCTGCGTGCCTGTTCCTTTGTACCGAAATCTCTTCCTGTATAGCGAGATCCCGATTCAAAGACAACGCGCTCCACCGCCGGTTTTTTACGGCGGACATTTTTGCCCAGGATGTCCTCATCCAGATCGCCCAGCACCTCAGGTGCACCGGTGGAGGTCTTGACTGCATTGCGCAGCATACCAATTTCTCCCGGACGCAGCTCACGCCATTTTCCTGGTGCCAGCATTCCCAGCTTCAGCGGTCCGATTGCTGTACGTTTGAGCCTTGCAACCTCCAGACCCACCGCTTCACACATCTTTCTGACCTGACGGTTTCTTCCTTCATAAATCACAATCTGCATAACCACTCTGCCTGGTTCCTTTTCCAGTACGGTGACATGTGCAGGACTTGTCTTTTTGCCGTCGATCACTACGCCGGTGGACAGTTGGATCACCTGTGCATCGGTGACATCAGGACGTACCGTAACACGGTAGGTCTTGGAAACATGGTGGCTTGGGTGCATGATGAGGTTTGCAAAGTCGCCGTCGTTGGTAAACAGCAGCATTCCTTCGCTGTCCTTGTCCAGTCGGCCGATCGGATAGACACGCTCCGGCACGTCCTCCACCAGCTCTGCCACACATTTTCTGCCCAGCTCGTCGCTCATGGTGGTCACATAGCCGCGCGGCTTGTGCAGCATGATGTAATATTTCTGGCTGCTCTTCTGAAAATATACTCTCTCGCCGTCGATGGTGACCACATCACGGTTGGGGTTGATCTTCTGACCCAGTACAGCAGGGCGGCCGTTAATTTTGATCTTGCCCTGTTCGATCCATTCCTCCGCCTTTCTGCGGGATACGATTCCCTGCTCGGAGAGGACTTTTTGAATTCTGGTACCTTTTTCCATTTGAAACTCCTCTTTAGAAAATAATTCTGTCGATAACTTCTGTCTTCTGGATGTAGTCTTATTGTAAGTCAAAGGGACAACGCTGTCAATCTTCTTTTCCAGATTCCCCTGCTATATTCTCATTGTACCATGCTTGTGGTTGTCTTACAAGCATCCGGCATAAAGCCATGCTTTCTCCCTTGAAAGAAAGTTGTAAATGTGTTAAACTGGATGCATGAAATCGCAGACAAAAACTGTACAAATCGTTGAATGTTCCCTTCTGGAGCCCAACACGATACTTTTCCCGAAAGGAGCCATGTTGCCTTGAAGATTCAGGAATCCGGCGAAAACTACCTTGAAACCATCCTTATTCTCGAACAGAAAAACGGCGTTGTCCGTTCGATTGATATTGCAAATGAACTTGAATTCTCCAAACCCAGCGTCAGCCGCGCCATGGGCATCCTCAAAACCGCAGGTCTGATTACCATGGATAAAAATAATTTCATCCTGCTCACCGAGCAGGGACGTCAGAAGGCAGAGGCCGTCTATGAGCGTCACTGTCTGCTCAGCCGTTTTCTGGAGGAGGTTCTGGGGGTCAGCCGTGAAAATGCGTCCGCAGATGCCTGCCGCATTGAGCACGTCATCAGCAATGAGACCTTTGAAAAGATCAAATCCTCCCTTCGCCTGCACGATTCGCAACAGGAAGCAGAATGATGAACAACTTTCTTTGTCAAACCAAGCGGCTCCAACAAATTGTTGAGCCGCTTTTGTTATGGTATCACCAAAATAAACGCGACCTTCCCTGGCGCCAGCAGGTATCTCCCTACCGTGTGTGGGTTTCCGAGATCATGCTGCAGCAGACCCGCGTCGAAGCGGTCAAACCCTATTTTGAACGCTTTATGCAGGAGCTGCCCGACGTCCGCGCGCTGGCAGACTGTCCCGAGGATCGGCTGCTCAAGCTCTGGGAAGGGCTGGGCTATTATAGCCGCGCACGCAATCTGCAAAAGGCTGCCCGCGTGCTGGTTGAGCAGTATGACGCAAAACTTCCCGCAAACTTTGAGCAGCTTCGCGCTCTGCCAGGTATCGGCGATTATACCGCCGGCGCCATCGCCTCCATCGCCTTCGATCTGCCGGTGCCCGCCGTCGACGGCAATGTGCTGCGGGTGCTCACCCGTGTGCTCTGCTGCTCCGACGACATCTCGCTGGAAGCAACCAAACAGCAGTTTCGTTCCCTCCTTGCTCAAGTGGAACCTTCGCACGGTGCCGGCGCTTTTAATCAGTCGCTGATGGAACTGGGCGCCACCGTCTGCCTGCCAAACTCTCCGCCTCAGTGCCTTGTGTGCCCGCTGCAAACGCTCTGCCTTGCAAATCAAAAAGGAACCCAGACCGATTTTCCGGTCAAGGCTCCCAAAAAAGCCCGCCGCATCGAACAGCGGACCTTGTTTATCTTTTCCTGCGACATCGACGGCAAAAGCTATACCCTCCTGCACCGCCGTCCTTCCAAAGGAGTGCTGCGCGGACTGTGGGAATTTCCTTCTGTCGAAGGCTGCCTTAACTGTGACGACGCCTTTTCGGCGGCATGCAGCCTTGCCGATGAGCTTGGCATCTTTGCGCTGAAAATTCAGCCGGCACCATCCTCCCGCCATATTTTCACCCACATCGAGTGGCAGATGTCCGCCTGGGAGATCACCGCACATGCAAGCGATTTTGCTCCGCTGTCCAGACAGCTTCTCGACGACTATCGCCTGGTCGAAATCGCCTGTCTCTCCCACGATCATCCCACCTCCGATGTCGCTCTTCCTTCCGCTTTTGCTCCCTGGCGGGAAATGCTGCTTTCCACTTTTTAATGTGATCTTGTTAAAAATTCTTCTGTGTGTAAAAAAAGAGGAGTGTGTCCTGTGACAAAATCCCGACATCTTGCCGCGATTCGCGCGGCCTTTCCGCTCACCGTTCCGGTGCTGTGCGGCTATTTTTTTACCGGCATGGCCTTTGGGCTTCTAATGTACAGCGGCGGCTATCCCTGGTACTGGGCTGCTCTGTGCAGCGTGTGCATCTATGCCGGTTCGATGCAGTTTGTTGCCGTCAATTTTTTTGCCGGCGGCTTTCACCTGCTTCAGGTTGCCCTCATGACCCTCGCAGTCAATATCCGCCACATGTTCTATGGCATCTCGTTTATTGACCGCTTTGCTGCCATGGGCAAAAAGAAACTTTATATGATTTTTTCTCTCACCGATGAAACCTATTCCCTCCTGTGTTCCGCCAAGGTTCCACAGGGTGTGGACGAGCATGCCTTCCTGTTCTGGATTGCCCTGCTTGACCAGCTCTATTGGATTGCAGGCACTCTGGCAGGATGTATCGCCGGCGCGCTCATTCCTTTTGATACCACCGGCATCGACTTTGCGATGACGGCTCTGTTTACCGTCATTCTGGTCGAGCAGATGGAGGACAAAAATAATCGCCTGCCCGCTCTGCTCGGTGCAGCTGCAGCCCTCGTCGGACTGCTTGTTTTTGGCGCCGACAGCTTTTTGATTCCGTCCCTTCTTGCGGCCACTGTGCTTTTATTGCTGTGCCGTTCCCGTCTGCACAAGGGAGGTGAGCGCTGATGACTTCCCCTGTTTCCACCTTTGGAGCGCTGGCAATTATCGCTGTTACCGCCCTGTGTACCTTTGTCACCCGCGCCGTTCCCTTTGCCTTTTTCGGCGGCAAAAAGGGTTCTCCTGCCTGGATCACCTACCTCGGTCAGGTGCTTCCGCCGGCAATTATCGCTATTCTGGTCGTCTATTGTCTGCGCGGCATCACTCCGACCTCCTATCCTTTCGGTATCCCTGAACTGGTGTCGGTCGCGGTTGCTGCCGTACTGCAAAAATATAAACACAACAATCTCCTGAGCATCTTATGTTCGACGGTACTGTATATGTTTTTGGTACAGACCGTCTTTCATTCATAAACTCTCACCGCTTTGAAAGGAGTACAACCATGAGCGATATCAAGGTAATCATCCTGATTGAAAACGAACGCGGGCAAAACTGTACCGCCTCCATGTCCAACGAACATGGCCTGTCCATGCTGATCGAAACCGGTTCGACCCGCATCCTGATGGACACCGGTGCAACCGGCGCCTTTCTGGAGAATGCACAGATGCTGCATACCGATCTTTCCCATCTGACAGCGATCGTTTTCTCCCACAACCATTATGACCACACCGGCGGCATCCTTCGCCTGCTGGAATCTTCTCCCGATGCTCCTATTTATCTGCGCGAAGAAACCAAACGCCGCTTCTATCGCAAAAAAGACGGCGTCTTTACCTACCACGGAGAACCTCAGGATGTCTTTCTTACCTCCAAACCAAATTTCCACTTTCTGACCTCGGATCAGGACTGTGTGGAAATCGCACCCAACTGCTTTGTGCTCAATAACCACCTGCACCGCGAAGAATTTTTCTGCCATGACCGTCAGCGCTTCTATTATCAGCAGGGCGACTTCAAGGTCAACGACGATTTCTGTCACGAGCAGTTTCTGCTCATCCGTGACCCAGAGGGAGATGTCATTTTCACCTCCTGCAGCCACAACGGCATTGTCAACATCGTCGATACCGTGCTGGAGCTCTTCCCGCAGGACACTATCCGCGCTGTCGTCGGAGGTTTTCACCTCAAGGCACACCGTCCCAATGCACAGGGAGAGATGGTGGAAACCATCAACTGCTCCCCAGAATTTGCTCATCAGACAGCACAGGTGCTTGCGCAGAAGGTCCGCGACCATGTCTATACCTGCCACTGCACCGGAGAGGTCGGCTGCGCTACCCTTGCTGAGGTACTCGGCGATAAAATCAGCTATGTCCGCACCGGCGATGTCCTTCATTTATAAAGAAAAGATTTGCAGATACCTAAAACAAAAACCCGTGCTTTACAGCACGGGTTTTTCTGTTAGCTATTTTCTTTTTCCAGCTTTAAAAGTTTTTCCTTGATCCAAAGTCCGCCGCCAAAGCCCACCAACCTGCCGTCGGCTCCGATGACCCGATGGCAGGGAACAATAATGGAAATTGGATTGCGATGGTTTGCCATACCGACAGCGCGGCTGGCCTTCGGATTGCCCACCGCAGCCGCAATCTGTCCGTAGCTTCTAGTTTCTCCATAAGGAATGTCACGCAGTGCCGCCCAAACTTTCTTTTGGAATTCGGTTCCCTTCGGTGCAAGCGGCAGGTTAAAAACCTTCCGCTCTCCGGCAAAGTACTCATCCAGCTGTCGCTCTGCCTTCTCCAATACTTCTTTAGCTTGCAAGGGCAGTTCCTCAGCCTGCTCTTCTATGCCGGCAGGAATTTCCCGCTCAAAGGCGACGCGCACCAGAGCACCATCCTCCTCCCCCAGCATCAGTCTTCCGATCGGTGAATGCATCACTTTTCTGTGCATGAACTCTCCTCCTCTAACATCCGATGCCGAACAGTTTCCAGCAGAAGGAGAAGGGCTCCGATTTCAGACGGTCTTTTTCCAGACAGTCCGGTCCGCAGCTTGCCGTACCCAGACCGGTGTGACGGTAATCCAGCATCAGAGTGACCTCATCCTCCTTGACCAGCTGGGCACTGTGGGTCGCCTGGGTCAGCTGTTCAGGGCTAAAGTACAGAGCGCTGAAACTCAGCGACTGCTGTGCCGCTACGCACAAAGCCGCTCCGCTCTCCCGCTGCACCATCAGCCAACGGGTATCTATATGGCTGCCGTTTTCCTGCGGTGTCACATAAGGAAAGTAGTTTTCCTCCACACTGCGGCGGAAGATGCCTTTTGCCATTCCTTCTTTGCTGTCAGCATAGCTTTCCTCCGGTCCGCGTCCGTACCAGCACAGCTGGCTGCATCCGCCGTCCAGCGCAAAGCGCAGTCCGATGCGCGGCAAACTTTCCGGCAGCTTTCCGGTCGGTGTGCCCGAAAGCTCGATGGTCACCTCACCGTTTGGACAAACAGTGTAGGTCGTCTGATACAAAATCTTCCACTCGCGGTTAAACGGTGCACAGATCTGGCTGCACTTGATGACCACCTTGTCAGACTGCTCATTAACCTCGACGCTGCGCACCACATTGGAAGCTGTGTAAACCAGCTCTTCCTCCCACATCGGCTTGGTGTTGCGGTCGTTGTCGATCGGTGCGCGCCACAGATACATCGGCGCTCCTTTGACGATCAGCGCCTCTCCGCCGACCTGGTAGCTGCTGATGACGCCGCGCACACGGTCAAATTCCAGCTGGAACTGCTCATTTTGAATCTCAATCTTTCCGCCCTTTTCGCAGACAACCAGCTCCTTTGCCTCCTCTATTGGCTGTTCCGGCAGCACGAAGGAAGGCTGCTCCACCAGCATCTGCTGGAAAAAGGCGCAGGCACTGTGGTCGTTCCATGCAAGATCGCGGGTGTCATAAAACCAGACGCTCAGCAGATACTCCTTGCTGTCCTGCGGCAGTACCAGCTCTCCAGGCAGCAAAATCTGCACCGACTGCGTTTCTCCTGCACAGATTTTTCCCAGTGCTACCTCTTTGTGCAGCAGTACCTCCTCGCTCGATGAGGTCACCTCCACCTCACAGCGCAGATGGGACAGGTCGATAAAGTCGTATCTGTTTTCTACACGGATGCAGCCGGTCTGCATGTCAAACCCATGAACGCGCACCGGTTCGAGCATCTTTTTCAGCTGCTTTAAGCCTGGAGTCGGACGGCGGTCGGCCTGTACCAGACCGTCGCAGCAGAAGGAACCGCTGTTGGGACGATCACCAAAGTCGCCGCCGTAGGCAAATCCACCCTCCGGCAGACGAATCCCGTGTTCCACCCATTCCCAGACAAAACCGCCCTGTAAACGCGGATAGCGGTCGATGATCTCCCAGTACTCCGCCAGTCCGCCAGGACCGTTGCCCATCGCATGGGCATACTCGCACAGAACGTGTGGCTTTGTCAGCAGCTCATCGCGGCCGAGCATCTCCAGCGCATGATGACGAGTGTACATGGTGGAATATACATCTGCAATCGAAGCGTCCCTGTCCTCCTCGTAGTGGATCAGACGGGTCGGGTCGTAGCTCTTGATCCACTTTCCGCAGACCACAAAGTTGGAGCCAAAACCCGACTCATTGCCCAGCGACCAAAACAAAACGCACGGATGGTTCTTGTCTCGGCGCACCATCCGCTGTGCACGGTCGAGATAGGACGCCTCCCAGCGGGTGTCCTCACTCAGCTTGCTCAACCGGCCTGTGTACATCATCTGGTGGGTCTCGATGTCCGTTTCCTCCATGACATACAGTCCCAGCTCGTCGCACAGATCCAAAAATGCCTTGTTCGGCGGATAGTGAGAGGTGCGAACTGCGCTGATATTGTTCTGCTTCATCATGAACAGGTCGCGGCGCATATCCTCCACGGTGACACAGCGGCCGGTATCCTGATTCCAGTCATGGCGGTTGACACCCTTGAGTTTCAGCGGCTTGCCGTTGACATAGAATAAACCGCCTCTGCGCTCAATGGTGCGGAAGCCCACCTTCTGCGGATAGACCTCGATCACCTCGCCCTGTTGGTTGGATAACGTTATGTATAGATCATATAGCTTCGGAGATTCCGCCGACCACGGCAGAACCTTTGCAAAATCCGCCTGCATTGTTTTG
The DNA here is from genome assembly GCF_944388365.1 of uncultured Negativibacillus sp. Classification (GTDB taxonomy): domain Bacteria; phylum Bacillota; class Clostridia; order Oscillospirales; family Ruminococcaceae; genus Negativibacillus. The sequence goes on from NZ_CALXIN010000018.1 coordinate 14,904, forward strand.
ACAACTCCGCCGTTTTCTGTAACCTCTGTCTTGCACTCTTGCTCCCAGATTTTTTCCTCGCCGTCAAACAGCTGGGCAGACAGACAAATTTCCTGTGCTTCTTCTCCGTGGTTTTCGATTTCAGCTGTCAGTGTAAAGACACCTGCGCCGCTTTCCTCTTTATAGTCGCTGACCACACGGTAGTCGCTCAGATGGACCTTCGGGCGCTCAATCAAGCTGACGTCGCGCACAATGCCCGACATCTTCCACATATCCTGATTTTCCAGATAGCTGCCGTCGCAGAACTTGTACACCTTGACTGCCAACAGGTTTTCTCCCTGCTGAAGGCTGTCGGTCACGTCAAATTCTGCCGTCAGATGCGAGCCCTGGCTGTATCCGACAAAATTACCGTTGAGCCAGACATGATAAGCACTCTCCACGCCGTCAAACCGCAGCAGATATTCTCTGTTTTGCTGCTTTTCTACTGCAAAACGGTAGCGATAGGCGCCGGTCGGATTGTCCGCCGGCAGCTGTGGTGTATCTAAAATGGGATAAATGCTGATGTCGTCGGTGTAATGCGGCTTGCCAAATCCATTGAGCTGCCACAGTCCTGGCACCGGCATCGTTCTCCACTTTTGATCGTCGAATTGTGGAAAGATCCACTGGTCGTCGCTGTCAAACGGGCTGTCAAATCCCTGAAAATTCCATTCCCCGTTTAGTGAGCGGCTGCGTTCCCCTGTTTTTTTCTTTGCCTGCTCCACACTGGCATATCCGCAGACAAACGGCCTTGTGTTCAACCTGTTTCTCTGCAGCACCTCCAGATTGTTCCAATCTGCATCGGTATAGGTATAAACCTTGTGCATTCTTCTTCCCCCTTCTGTTTGTCTTTATTTTTGCTCTTCTTCAAACAGCAGCTCAGCCTCTGGGCTGTTGCTTCCTTTTTTCTTTGGCAGTTTCAGTTCGGTCATCAAAATAGAAATCAAGATAATGACTCCGCCCAGCACCATGTTGACCGTCAGTTTATCATAGCCGAGCGCCACCGAAAAGATCGTTCCGAACAAAGATTCCGTTGCCAGAATAATGGCTGCCTTTGCCGAATCGACATGCTGCTGTGCCGTCGTCTGCAAAAAGTAGCACAGACAGGTGCTGAATACACCCAGATAAATAACCGCTCCCATTCCTTTTGGAGAGGCAAACGCCGAAAAATTGCGGTCGGTCAGCATAAATACAAGAAATCCCAGCACCGTAGCCACTGCAAACTGTAAAAAGACGACCACCTTTGCATCCATCTGCTTTGCCAGAACACCGGTCGCAATAATCTGGCAGGCAAATAAAAACGCACACAAGAGGGTCAGCAGATCGCCTGCACGCAGCGACAATCCCTGCGAGAAATTAAAGGACAAAATACCAATTCCCAGCAGACATAAAAAGGAAGAAACAAACACCTTAACCCCAGGACGTTTTTTACTGATGATCCACCACAAGAACGGAACCATCACCACATTGGACGCTGTAATAAACGCATTGTTGGAAGGGGTTGTATACTGCAGTCCCACCGTCTGCACATAGAATGCCAGAAACAAAAACAGGCCGATCATAATACCACCTTTGAGATGCTCTTTTTTCATGTTCTGGCGCAAGTCCTTGTAAAACACCACACCGACGATGATGGTTGCAACCGCAAAACGGACAAAAATAATAAAGGCCGAGCTTAAATGTGCATCCAATGCAAGCTGGGAACCGATAAATCCCGATCCCCAAATCATTGCCACCAACAACAGCGACAGATTGCTCAACAGTTCCATTCGATTCTTTTCCATTTTAAACTCCAAATCCTTCCTGATAGAAAATCTTTTCGGGGATAGCTATACTGATTTCGATGAAAAAATTTCATTTTCGACGTATTTTTTGCCACATCTGATTTTTCTATAAAATTTTTGTATTTTGCACCCCATTTTATAATGGTATCACAGCCTGTGATGCTTCGCAATAGTTTTTCCTCTTTTCCCAAACGATTTTTTATTTCTATGTAAACAAAAATAAGCTATGTTATCTAAAAACATTAAAAATTTTGCTTCGAGATTATGTTGTTGAGAAAATAATTCCTGTGTCGCTCTAAAAATATCTCCCGCATGTTTTGCTCCTTATTTATGTTGTAGATCGTTTTCATTCTCGTGAGTGTTCTATTATTTGCATACAATACTATATAATAAAGCTCGACTATACACTTCTAATTTTTTCATTTATAAACCTTTTCCTTTATTTTTGCGCTTTTCTTTTTATGATCGCAAAAGAAAATCTCTTTAATTATTCTTTATTGTGCATATTTTTTCACTTGAATTTTTAATATAATTGGTTTATATGATAATTTTGTATAATATCTTTATAAAAATTGCAAGAATAACTGACGGATTACCAAAAATATTCCTCATAATTTTAACAATTTCATAGAATATTCATAATTGCACTTTAACTTATTGAAATTTAAATTTCATGGCTGTATAATATTTGTAGCAAAACCAGCGGATGTGACTGGTCTCATCCACTGGCAATTTGAGGGGATCCTCAAAAAACAAACTATTCTTTTAAAGGGGTGTTCTTATGTTAAGCTTACTTGGCGTAGTTGTTGTCATCATCGGTTTTGCGCTGAAGCTTGAGCCTATCGCAATCATCTTTGTATCAGCCATCGTAACCGCAATTTGTGGTGGCATCAATGTCGTCGACCTTCTGACCACCGTCGGCAGCACCTTTGTTGCCAACCGTAACCAGTTGATCACCATCATCTTGATGATCCTGACCGGTACTCTGGAAAGAAACGGTCTGAAAGAAGCTGGTGCTGAACTGATTAAAAAGGCAAAAGGCCTGACAACCGGTATGCTGATCGCTATCTGGGGCGTTCTCGACCAGATCTTCATCATCTTCAAAATTCCGATCGGCGGTATTCCTTCCTACGTTCGTCCAATTCTGATGCCTATGACCTTGGGTATCGTTGAGGCAAAAGGCTATGAGGTTGCTCCAGAACACGAAGAAACCATCAAAGCTCTGTATGGTAAAGATTACAACATGTCCAACTTCTTTGGTCAGTGCTTGTTCGCTGCCAACTCCTCTGTCCTTCTGATCCAGTCCACTCTGGCTACCGTTGGCGTTGAGGTTGACGTAATGCAGATCGTTAAGGTTCAGATTCCAATCGCTCTGTTCGCAATGTTTGTCAACGCTGCACAGACTCTGATTGTCGATGGCCGTATGGTCAAGAAGTGCTATCCAGACGGCCTGAAAACAGCCAAGAACAAATAAGCGGTAGAAGGAGGAAAAAACAATGTTATCTTATTTTATGAGTCCAGAGCTGACCATCTCTGATAAACTGGTACAGGTTATGTACCTTCTCTCCGGCTTTTTCTCCATGTACTGCGGTGTCCGCGCATGGCAGAAAAAGGATAATGACGCTTATATCTGGACCGGCCTGTTCTGGTTCGCTCTTGGTATCGTCGTTGCATTTGGTCAGTGGCTGCCATCTATCGTCAGCGGTATCATCGTAGCCATTATTTGTATCCCTGCTGCACTCCGCAAAGTTAAACGCGGCAACCTGCAGTCCGCTTCCAAGGCAGAACAGCAGAGAAACTTCAAGAAGATCGGTATGAAAATCTTTATCCCTGCATTCGGTGCCGGCTTCTTCTCGATCATCATCTCCGTATTCCTCAAAGGCTGGAGCTCGCTGCTCGGTTCTTTGTTTGCAACCATCGTCGGTGTTATCCTGCTGGTTATCTGGAACCGCGAGAACAAACCAATGACCTTCCTGGAAGAGGGTCGCCGCTTCCTGGATATGTCCAGCGCTGTATTTATCATGCCTCTGCTGCTCTCCTGTCTGGGTGCCGTATTTACACAGGCTGGTGTTGGTGATGCATTCGCTACCGTATTCGGTAAGATCATCCCACAGGGCAACGTATACATCGGTATCATCGCATACGCAGTTGGTATGGCACTGTTCACCATCATCATGGGCAACGCATTTGCTGCTATCACTGTACTGACCGTCGGCGTCGGCGTTCCATTCGTAATCAACCTTGGTGCAGATCCTCTGTACATGGTTACCATCGCAATGACCTGTGGTTACTGCGGTACCCTGCTGACTCCAATGGCTGCAAACTTCAACATCGTACCTGGTGTATACCTCGAGGTTAAGGATAAATACTCCATCATCAAGATGCAGGCGATTCCTTCCCTCATCATGCTGGTATTCCAGATCGCTTACATGTGCATCATTGCATCCCGTACAGTATAATCATTATTATTAAAATCATAAGGGGCTGGTTCTGCCGGCCCCTTATTCGGTTTTCTCAGATTTTTTAGATAAGAAAGGTTTTGATCTTTTCCATGTCCTCCAAACTCCAAAAGGGTGCCGACATTGTTATTCGACGTTGGTGTCAGGTTAAGCGCGGAGAAAAACTGCTGATTATCACAGACCATTCTCATCTCAAAGAATGTGCTGCTCTGCAAAAGTCAGCAGAAATTATGGGCGCTTTCGTCATCACACTGGTCATCCCTGAAGACTGTACACAGGCAGGCACTCTGTTCGACTCCATGATCGAATTTTTCCTGAGCAACGATGTTATCATCGGTGCAACCAACTATTCCCTCATCACTACCCGTGCGGTTCGTGAGGTTCTTTCTCACGGAAGCCGCTACCTGTCGCTTCCGCTTTCGACCAACAATACCCGTTCCATGCTGACCTTCGATTTTATGCAGATGGACCCGAATATTTCCGAACAGCTCGCTTCCAGCATGATTGAGGCACTCAATCAGAGCGACGACATCCGCGTCACCACCCCTAAAGGCACCAATCTTACCTTCGGAAAAAAAGGCAGGACTGCCGGTTTGTTCAATGGCATGGCTGCAAAGCCAGGTCAGGTCGGCTCCTCCAGCTTTGAAATATACATTGGCATCGAAGAAACAAAAACCAATGGACATGCTGTGCTGGATGGCTCCATGGGATATGTCGGACATCCACCGGAACCAATCAACCTCACCTTCTGCGACGGCAGACTGATCGACATTGAAAAAAATGAAATTGGCCTGTTCCTCCAGGATTATATGGAGCGTTTTAATGACCCAGGTATCTTTGTTGCGGGAGAATTTGGCATCGGCCTCAATCAGCGTTCCAACTGTGTTGGCAACTGCTACATTGAAGATGAATCCACTTATGGCACCTTCCATATCGGTATGGGTCGAAATCTTGCTCTGGGCGGCTGCCATGATGCTGCCGGTCACTTCGACCTTGTGTTCAATGAACCGACCATCTATGTAGGAAACCGAATTATCATGAAGGATGGCCGCGCCATCTGCTGATGCTCCCTTTTTGCAAATTATCTGTACTTTGGAGGTTTCTATGTTTTCTTTTCTTCGCAGAAAACCTAAATTCACCGTCCGCGTCAAGGACTATGAACAGGATAAACTGGTTGCAGGAATGTCCGTCACTACCAGCAAAAATCGTCTGCAAAAGGATGTTTCCTCGCTGCAAAAACGCTTCCAAAACAAGCGGGACAAGCTGGAACACCTTTCTAACCCCAGCGGTACGATTGTCGTCTATCGCCAGCCTGACGACAAAGGATATTTTTCCTATTTTGTCGGTGACCTGGTAGACAGCTGCCAGCAGGACGAAAACTTTGAAGTTGTTACCCTGCCTGCCGGAAAATATGCTCATATCAGCGTCGATTTCAAGGTTCCTTCCGACCTGACGCTGGCTGTCGCGAAAGCAAAATACTTTTTCTTTCATAAGTGGCTTCCGGACTCCGGCTATCAAGTCATCGGTGACATCGAATCTATCGAACTGTACGACCGCCGCAGTAATATCGGACTGCCGTCGATGGATCTGATCTTCCCTGTTGAATCTATCCAGAAATAAATTTCTGTATAACAAAAAAGAGAGGAAATACCAATGGTATTTCCTCTCTTTTATTTTGCTTATTGTGCGGATTCTCCAACCCAGCTTTCACGGGTTTCCAAAACCGCCTTGTTTTGTTTCAGGCTTTGTGGAACATTGATCACACGCTGATTCCGGCTTCCGCGAAAACGCAGCTCCAGCGTCCGCTCCTCCAGCACAAACCGGCCGTCGACTAGAATGTCGATGTTTTCCAGCAGAGTTCGCTGCTCCGGCGTTCCATTCATCAGTTCCTCAAAGGTATACCCGCTGTACGACGCCACCTCATAGCCGTGCTGATGCAGCAGCTTGGCAAGCTCTGCATGTTCCAGCGGCTGTGCAAACGGCTCGCCTCCCGAGAAGGTAACTCCTCGGATCAGTGGATTTTTCTGAACCATCTCCAGAATCTCCTGAGGTTCTATCCGCTGGCGCTCCTCAAAGGCCCAGGTTTCAGGGTTCTGACATCCAGGGCAGTGATGCGGGCATCCCTGGCAAAATACCGTCAGACGGATGCCAGGGCCATCCACAATGCTTTCACCGATGATTCCTGCTACGTTGATCTTCATTTATCTGCATCCACAGGAAAGACCATGTTTTACGCGGTCATGCTCTTCCGCTTTCTTTGCATCGTTCCATTTGTCCATGGTTCCGACCAGGTAGCCGGTGATACGGCGGATTCTTTCAAAGCTGACATCTTTTCCTACGGTAGACTGTTTCTGCATAGCGGACATCGTTCATTTCTCCTTTTTATCTTTTACTTTATTTCCATTGTGATTATTTGTTTCTATTCAATTCCACGGAAGGTTGGAATATCTGGATACTGTTTTCTCAGCTGTGCCAGTTTTTCTGGGCTGATCGCTTCGCCGTCGCGTCTGCCGCAGCGTGGGCATACATCGCCGATAACACCGACATAGCCGCAGACAGGGTCGCGGTCAACCGGATGGTTGATGGAACCATAACCAATTCCTGCATCGTGCATGCAGCGGACAACCGACTCAAATGCATCCACGTTGTTGGAGGTATCGCCGTCCAGCTCCACATAGCTGATGTGACCGGCATTGGTCAGTGCATGGTATGGAGCCTCTTTGCGGATCTTGTCAAAGGCGGAGATGTTGTACCATACCGGCACATGGAAGGAGTTGGTATAGTAATCTCGATCGGTAACACCTGGAATAATGCCGTAGCGCTTTTTGTCCATGCGGATAAAGCGTCCCGACAGGCCTTCTGCCGGTGTTGCAAGCAGAGTGAAGTTCATCTTCATCTCCTTGCTCTTGCGGTCGCAGTAATCGCGCATGTAACCGACGATCTCCAGACCCTTCTTCTGCATCTCCTCGCTCTCACCGTGGTGATGACCGTACAGTGCGGTCAAGGTTTCTGCCAGACCGATAAAGCCGATCGACAGTGTTCCATGTTTAAGAACCTCGCGCACCTCGTCGTTTGGTCCCAGCTTGTCGCTGTCGAGCCATACGCCCTGTCCCATCAGGAATGGGAAGTTGTATACGCGCTTGGATGCCTGAATCTCAAAGCGATCAAGCAGCTGGTTTGCAACCAGATCCAGCATTTTGTCCAGCTTCTGATAAAATGCCTTTTCATCGTGGTTGGATTCGATAGCAAGACGCGGCAGGTTGATCGAAGTAAACGACAGATTTCCGCGTCCATAGCTGATCTCGCGGTTCGGGTCATAGACGTTGCCCATGACACGGGTACGGCAGCCCATGGTAGCTACCTCAGTTTCAGGATGACCTGGTTTATAGTACTGAAGGTTGAATGGCGCATCCAGGAAGATGTAGTTCGGGAACAATCTCTTTGCACTGACCTTGCAGGACAGTTTAAACAGATCGTAGTTCGGGTCACCTTCGTTGTAGTTAACCCCTTCCTTTACCTTAAATACATGGATCGGGAAGATGCAGGTTTCACCGTGGCCCAGACCGGCATCGGTTGCCAGCAGGATGTTTTTGATTGCCATTCTGCCCTCTGGACTGGTATCAGTTCCGTAGTTGATCGAGCTGAATGGAGTCTGTGCGCCTGCACGGGAGTGCATGGTGTTCAGATTGTGAACAAAGCCCTCCATCGCCTGATAGGTGTCGCGATCTGCCTTTTTAACAGCTCTGCGGCGGGCAACGCTCACCAGACGCTCTGCCTTCTCCTGTGGGATTTTATACTGCTCGCACAGTCCTTCTGCCACGGCAGCATCAAACTCTTTTGCACCCTTTTCCAGACGTGCTGTAAAGCCTGTCTTTTCCCTTGCTTCTGCCAGGATTTTGTCGATGGACTGTTTCTCATCCTCGGTATCCAAAAAGTCCTCCACGCCCTCTGTCAGCTTGTTTGCATAGGCTTTGCGGAAGGTTTTTGCAACACCCAGCGCCATTCCATAATCAAAGTTTGGAATGCTCTGACCGCCGTGCTGGTCGTTCTGGTTGGACTGAATCGCAATGGCAGCCAACGCTGCATAGCTCTGGATGCTCTGCGGTTCACGCAGGAATCCATGGCCAGTCGAAAAGCCACCGTCGAACAGATTGATAATGTCGATCTGTGTACAGGTGGTAGTCAGCGAATAAAAATCAAAGTCGTGGATGTGGATATCGCCCTCACGATAGGCCTTTGCCTGTTCTGGTGTCAGCAGGTAAGCTTCGTTGTAAGCCTTTGCTCCTGCTGTGCCAATCTGCAGCATGCTGCCCATCGCAGTATTGCCGTCGATGTTTGCATTATCGCGTTTGACATCGCTCTGTCTTGCATCCACCTTGGTGATTTCGTCGATGGTTTTCATCAGACTTGTATTTGCCTCGCGGATACGTGTACGGTTTGCACGGTATAAAATATACTGTTTTGCAACCTCGTCAAACCCCATGCGCATCAGTTCCTGCTCAACAATATCCTGGATCTCCTCGATCTTTGGAGGGGTATCCTGATATGTTTCATTAAGACGTCTGGTGACCGCCTCAGCGACCGCTGCAGCTCCCTGTGGCGCCGGATGGCCAGCTGCCTCCATGGATTTTTCGATGGCTGCAAGGATCTTGCCGCCGTCAAAATCGACGATACGTCCGTCCCTCTTAATAACCTGTGTTATCATCTCGATCCCCTCTTATCTTCAAATTTTAAAATTTCTGTATAAAAAACTTTTTTGGATTTTCTCTGTGTCTGTGACCAGATATACCCTTTGTATTGCCGCTTTTATCTATACTTTGTGTCACCTCGTAAGTTATACCACTATATCTTGGGTTTGTCAAGCGCTTGAAAATCAGAGCAAATGAAAGAAAATCTATGATTTTTGCTGTTTTTCTCCCCCTATGCCCTTTACCCTGCTTTTTCAAGAAATCCAAGATTTTGGGTTTGGTACAAAAAACGCCGGATTTTATTGGGAGCTTGTGACAACCTCCACAAGAATACCTTATTAGTATAGTTTGCCTTTTCCACTGCTCTTTTCACAAACTCTCCCCATTTGTTCCACCGTCCGTTTTGCCGCATTACATACTGTATAAATGACCAATCCAGTCGAATGTTTTACTTTTTCTTGTATGGTGAAATTATCGACATTTCTCGCTCACCTTTTGCCAAAATCGCAGAAGGTAAGCGAACCCGCAGCAAAGTGTGCGTGTATCAAGGACAAATTTAGGGAAAGATGAGCAGCAGAGACGACACACAAAAAAACAGGGACAGCAGCTGCCTGTCCCTGTTTTATGTTGTTTAGGATGGATTGTACTATACTGTAAATTTATCAATGATAGAAACAACGATTGTCAGGATGAAGAAAATCGCTGTCAGAATCTTTGTTCCCTTTACAAGCATAGCGTCTCTGGTTCTGCCGTAGTTGCGGTTGACAGCTTCGGACTGGCCACCTGTCAGCGCAGACATACCTCTTTTGCTTTCCTGCATGGAAACCAAAATGATGACCATAATGGATGCAAGAATCAGAACAATACCACAGATGATATCAATTACGCCCATTGTAAACCTCCTAAAGACGAAGATCGAACAGGAAAACTCCGCCAGCGCAGACTTCTCCCGCATCATAACCTAACTTGATTATCATATCATAAGATGTCGTGTTTTTCAAGTATTGAAGCCATTTTTCAAAAAGAAAATTCAAAAAAGGAAATCTATCTGTATAAAGCTCTGTCAGATGCGCAAACTATAACTGTTTCACCCATTCCTTGTTCGATAGAACAGCGTTTGCGGGAGGCCGATCCCTTTGGGGCGGCACCCCATGGGGAAACAAAAAATCCGGTCATCACTCCTTTTCCTGTTAAACTAAAAGCGAGGATACCGGTAAAAAAGGACCGGTATCCTCTTTCCATCCGGCCTCCCCTGCAAACGTGGGAGCGGCTGAGCAGGCGATGTAGAAAATACAGCGTCAGGAACAGAGATGCAGGTCCTTTTTTCTGTCAAAAAGGACCTCTTTTTTGATGGATTTGTGCCCGTTTTACTGGAAAGACTTGACTTCTAATCTAAAATATTGTATCATATTTGGGTGATTATATAACGTTTCGCCGCTGTGGTGGAATAGGCAGACACAAGGGACTTAAAATCCCTCGGACTAACATCCGTACCGGTTCAAGTCCGGTCAGCGGCACCAAAAAACAGGACACCCTTTAGGGGTGTCCTATTTTTTTATGTTTTGGAACGGACTCCAGGCTGAGCCTGGACGCAGTTCGCGTTTTCAAACTGTGCAGAATTTCCTCTTTTCCACTCGCGCTGTTACCTATTCTTTTTTCAAATCTTTTTCTTCCGCAGGCTGAGCCTGCACCCTATTCGCGTCTTGGGTTCGTCTGACACGCAAAAGAGAGCTCGCGTTCCGACCATCATCTTTATCAAACCTTTTTCTTCCGTAAGCTGAGCCTGCACCCTATTCGCGTCTTGGCTTTGCCTGACACGCAACATAGAGCTCGCGTTCCGACCATCATCTTTATCTAACCTTTTCTTCCGCAGATTGAGCCTGCACCCTATTCGCGTCTTGGCTTCGTCTGACACGCAACAGAAAGCTCGCGTTCCAACCATCATCTTTATCCAACCTTCTCTTCCACGAGCTGAGCCTGCACCCTATTCGCGTCCTGGTCTTATCTGACGTTAAAAACAACCAACACAAAAGGTTTTCTATCCCAAAAACACCCAAAACATAATCTGCCTATCAGACAATTATCTCACAAAGAAAGTCCTTTTCCCAAATAGCTTGCCTGCATTTTTTCAATAAAACTGCCGGATATACCAAAACGCCCGTACTCTTTTGAGTACGGGCGTTTTGGTGTGATCAAGCAAATAAGCCGGGTTCTGTTATGATGACAATCTATCTAGACCGGCGATCGCTCGACGGTTCAAGCCACATAGACCGATGACAAAGTCGTTCGAAGGAGCGGCGGGCCACCTCTGCCTTCTGCGGTCACGGTGTTGCTTCGGATAGGGTTTACATGGCAGTGCAGTCTCCTGCACCCCGGTGAGCTCTTACCTCGCCTTTCCACCCTTACCGGAAAATTCCGGCGGTATCTCTCTGTTGCACTGTCCCTAAAGTCGCCTTCGGCTGCCGTTAGCAGCTATCCTGCCCTGTGAAGCCCGGACTTTCCTCATGCACAGGTCTCCCTGTGCCCGCTGCCATCCTGCTTGGTCACCCAATGATTATATCGTATTTTATCCGCGCCGTCAATCCTTGCCCTGCAATTATGGTCTATTCCTCCTCGTCTTTCTCGACGGTGAATACCTCCTCAATGGACACTCCAAAGACCTCTGCAATGTTCCACGCCAGCACCAGCGAAGGATTATATCTTCCCTTTTCCAGATTGCCGATCGTTTCTCTGCGCACGCCTACCAGCTTTGCCAGTTCCTCCTGCTTCATGTTGTGGCGGGCGCGCAGTTCCTTGATGCGGTTTTTAATCATCCTGCAACCCCCTGCTCTCTTTAAATCCGTAGTAAGCCGAGGACAAGGCATAAACCGCTACCGAAACACCCCATCCCAGGGTACAGCCGGACATCAGTGCCTGACTGCTGGGCATTCCTACCAGAATTGCAAACAGTACTGCAGCTGCCATCGACAGCATCCCAAACACAAAACCTCTGGCTGCAGAACGGCTCATATACCCTTCCAGCATCTCATCCGAGGGAATAAAGAAATACTGAAAATCCACGGCAAAGGCAAAAAACGCCAGAAAGCTCCGCTCTTCAGTAAAAACTCCAATGAGTCCCAGCAGGGATAAAAAACCTAAGTATCCATACAAATTCTTCTTTTTCATTCTTGTTTCCTCCTTTTGTTATGTGGTGTATTTCTCTCTTTATGATATAAATATACCACATATTATTTTTTTGTCAAGAGGTAAATTCCTTTCCTTTGCATTGAAATCTCCCTTTTTTGGGTTTATAATAAATCTTGTACTTTTTGTCGGTACTGTGCAAAAGCACGATTTTCTTAGAAAGGAAGTCAGCAATCATGAGCATTCACAACCCATATCTTCAAAAAATATATCAGCAGGTCTGCGACCGCGATCCCAACCAGCCCGAATTTTTAAACGCAGTGATGGAGGTTCTCTCCACTCTGGAACCGGTGATAGAAAGACACCCCGAGTATGAGGCTGCCGGTCTGATGGAGCGTCTGGTCGAGCCGGAGCGCGCCGTACAGTTCCGCGTCGCATGGCAGGACGATCAGGGCAAGACCCAGGTCAACCGTGCTTTCCGCGTGCAGTTTAATTCTGCCATCGGTCCATATAAAGGCGGTCTGCGCCTGCACCCAAGCGTCAATTTGTCGATCATCAAATTCCTCGCCTTCGAGCAGATCTTCAAAAACAGTCTGACCGGACTGCCGATGGGCGGCGGCAAAGGCGGCAGTGACTTTGATCCCAAGGGCAAGTCGGACGCAGAAATCATGCGCTTCTGCCAGAGCTTCATGACCGAGCTGTCCCGCTACATCGGACCGGAAACCGACGTTCCTGCCGGTGATATCGGCGTCGGTGCCCGTGAGATCGGCTACCTGTTCGGCCAGTATAAACGCCTGCGCAACGAATATTCCGGCGTGCTCACCGGCAAGGGATTGACCTTCGGCGGCTCGCTGGTCCGCACCCAGGCCACCGGTTATGGTCTGCTCTACTTTGTACAGGAAATGCTCTCGGTGATGAAGAACGACTCGGTCAAGGATAAAATCACCGTCATCTCCGGTTCGGGCAACGTTGCCATCTACGCCGCAGAAAAGGCACAGGAGCTGGGCGCCAAGGTGGTCACCCTGTCCGACTCCAACGGCTATATCTACGATAAAAACGGTATTCAGCTGGATATCGTCAAACAGATCAAGGAGGTTCGCCGCGGACGCATCCGCGAGTATGTCGAGCAGGTTCCTACTGCCGAGTACCATGAAGGCAGCCGCGGTATTTGGAGAGTTCCATGCGAAATCGCTCTGCCTTGTGCCACCCAGAATGAGCTTCTGCTGGAGGATGCAGAAAAGCTCATCGCCAACGGTGTCAAGGTGGTTGCCGAAGGTGCGAACATGCCGTGTTCGTTGGACGCTGTCGCTGCTTTCCAGAAGGCAGGCGTCCTGTATGCTCCTGGCAAGGCTGCCAATGCCGGCGGTGTTGCTACCAGCGGTCTGGAGATGTGCCAGAACGCAATGAAATACTCCTGGAGCGCTCAGGAGGTCGACCAGAAGCTGCATGACATCATGGTCAATATCTTCCACAACACCTACAATGCCGCCAAGGAATACGGCAAAGAGGGCAACCTGCTTGCCGGCGCCAACATTGCAGGCTTTGAGAAGATCGCACAGGCGATGATGGCTCAGGGCGTGCTGTAAACAAGTTTCTAAAAAACAACAAGGACGGTTCGGGAAATTCCCGAACCGTCCTTTTCTATGCCTGTTCTCTTTTTCTGATCGGAAGCCAGACTTCAAAGGCAGCATTTTCTGGGTTAGGCGTCAGATATGCCTCAATATCAGGTGCGTCTGCATACTCATAACCGGAAGATGGCAGCCACTCAGCAAAGATGCGCTGTTCCAGTTCTCGAATTGCCTCTGGCATTTTTCCCGTACCCGAAAAAACAGCCCAATCCGATTCCGGCACATCATATTTTTCCATCTCTTTGGGTACATCCTGCGATGGCTGAGAAGCTACCGCAATATAGTACTTCCATTCATTGTTCATCATCCCGCAAACACCCAGTATTCCGTTGGGATGTTGATCCGACCTAGTTATTATTTCTGAAAGACGCGCTACAACACCCGTCGTCACTGCTTCGGTCCACATCTGAGGAATAATCTCTGCGTTATCTTCCATGGAAGCACCGACCACACGACCGATACCCACCACCTGAAACGCAGGTTTATGCTCCATACGATATTCCATTTGTTCTGCCCCCTTGATGGTAATCTGGAAATAAAGACGTGGATAGGCTTTGAGGGAAACTCCCTCTTTTTTTGCTTCAGAGGGAGCTACTCCATGCACCGCTTGGAACGCACGGTTAAATGCTGTCGGCGACTCATAACCATAGCGCAGAGCAGTGTCCAGAACTTTTTCTCCCATTCGCAGATATTGCGCTGCTAACGTCATTCTACGGCGACGCAGATATTCCGATAATGACATCCCCGATAGATAGGAAAATATTCTCTGGTAATGATATACTGAACATCCGGCCATCCGTGCAACCTTTGCAAGGTCCAGTTCTCCCTCCAGATGTTTCTCAATCTCATCCAATGAACGATTCAGTGCTGACAGCCAATCCATTTTTCTCCATCTCCCTGTACATAGTATAGTTCCATCGGCAGAGAAAAACCTCTCATCTGGCAAACATTTTATGGTAGATCGCTTACACCTGCGCCATCTTCAAAAAGTCACCTCTGGACGGCAGCTCCTTTGCCATATAGCGGTGATCGTCCTCCAGCGTTCCCTCTTCATAGATGGTCGCCTCCGATACAACCGATCCCTTGGTCAGCTTCATCACCTGAATTCCCTGCTGATCCTTGGTCGCTTTGGCCTGCAGCAGTCCCGTCGGCAGAATCAACATCCTCCCGTTGCTGGCGGTCATCAGCACCTTGCCGTCTTCCCGCAGGCACAGGGCTGCACTCAGCTTTTCCTTGGTGCTGTACGCATTGACCAGTTTCTTTCGGTTGGTTTTGGTTTCATAGGCGTTTAAGTTTACCTTTGCCACCTTGCCGTTTTCAAAGAAAAACAGCATATAGCCCACAAAATCCGGTGTCACTGCCATATAGACAGCACTTTCGCCCTCATCCATTCCCAGCTTGGCAGGAATAAAGTCACCCAGGACGCTCGCTTTGGTGTCCTCAAACTCGCTGGCTTTGGTCTTATAGACCTGTCCTTTGTCGGTGAAAAACAGCAGATTGTCGGTGTTGTTTCCTTCGACGTGCTGAAGGATCTCGTCTCCTTCTTTGAGGTCATGTTCGCTGGACATCCGGTAGGACTGCGGTGTAATCTTCTTAAAATATCCCTCGCGGCTGAAGAAAAGATTTACCGGATAGTTTTCGACGGCACTTTCTTCGGTAAAGGACTGTACATCCTCCTGCATCAGCAGCAGGCTCTTTCTGGGCTGTGCATAGTTTTTGATTACCTTTTTAAGTTCGTCAATGATAATCCGGTTGATCTTCTTTGGATCGTCCAGAATCGACTCCATCTCGCTGATTTCCTCGCCCAGTGCGCCGACCTCCTCGGTGCGCTTGAGGATGTATTCCTTGTTGATGTGGCGCAGCTTAATTTCCGCCACATATTCTGCCTGCACCTCGTCGATGCCAAAGGCAATCATCAGGTTTGGAACTACTTCCTCCTCCGACTCGGTCTCGCGGATGATGCGGATGGCTTTGTCGATATCCAGCAGAATCTTCTTCAAGCCTTCCAGCAGGTGCAGCTTTTCCTTCTTCTTGTTTAAGTCAAAATAGACTCTGCGTTTGACGCACATCTGGCGGAAGGCAATCCACTCCTGCAGCAGCTCACGCACACCCATCACCTTTGGTGTGCCTCCGATCAGCACATTGAAGTTGCAGGAGAAGCTGTCCTCCAATGGGGTAAAGCGGTATAGCTTCTGCATCAGGGTATCGGGATCGACGCCGCGCTTGAGGTCGATTGCCAGCTTTAAGCCGGAAAGGTCGGTTTCGTCGCGCATATCCGAGATTTCCCGCAGCTTGTTCGACTTAATCATATCGACCACCTTGTCCAAAATCGCCTCGGTGGTGGTGCTCGGTGGAATTTCGGTGATCTCAATGCAGTTGCAGCTCTTGTCGTAGTGCCATCTTGCCCTTACCTTAAAGGAGCCTCGTCCGGTGCGGTAGATCTTGTCCATCTCAGCTGCATTGTAAATAATCTGACCGCCGCCTGGAAAATCCGGTGCCGTCAGTGTAGTGGAGATTTCGTGGTTCGGGTGCTTCATCAGTTCGATGGTGGTGTTGCACACTTCCTCCAGGTTGAACGGACAGATCGAGCTTGCCATACCGACGGCGATACCGGTGTTGGCATTGACCAGAATCGACGGGAAGGTCACCGGCAGCAGGGTCGGTTCCTTGAGCTTGTTGTCATAGTTGTCCACAAAATCGACGGTGTCCTTGTCAATATCCCGAAACAGTTCCTGACAAATCGGGTCGAGCTTGACCTCAGTGTATCGGGAGGCAGCAAATGCCATATCGCGGGAATAAGCCTTGCCGAAGTTTCCTTTGGAATCGACATAAGGGTGCAGCAGCGCCTCGTTTCCGCGGGAAAGGCGCACCAATGTTTCGTAGATTGCCATGTCGCCGTGAGGATTGAGCTTCATTGTCGAACCAACAACGTTTGCCGACTTGGTTCTTGCTCCGCTGAGCAGTCCCATCTTGTACATGGTGTACAGCAATTTGCGGTGGGAAGGTTTAAAACCATCAATTTCAGGAATCGCCCTGGATACAATGACGCTCATCGCATAGGGCATGTAGTTTTTTTCCAGTGTACTTGTGATCTCCTGGTCGATCACCTCGCCGGCGTGTTCAATATACGCCTTTGTGTTGGTCGAATGGGAAGATCGTTCCGTTTGTTTTTTCCGTGCCATAGTTCCTTCCTTTTCTGATGATAACATTCCGTTTTTCGCGCCGAAGGCGAACAAAAGTTTTCGTCCACCTTTTTCAAAAGGTGGTGGGGGTACGGGGGCAACGCCCCTGTGATATTGTATATCCGATTATTCAAAACGTTAGAGACTGTAAAGCCGTTTCGATGCTGCCGCACGTCAGTGCGCGGGCACACAGCGTGTGCCACGCAAGCTAGAGCGAATCGAATAAATAAATTCTGCCTATCTTCGCGCCGAAGGCGAACAAAAGTTTTACTCAATTTTTTTCAAAAAATTGCGGTTTCCAAAGGCAGAGCCTTTGGTCGCTCGTCGCAACGAGCGAAAAACCTTTATAGTTGAAGCGCATTTTTGAAAGTGTGAAAACGGAGCTTTGCTCGGTTGCCGAAGGCAATTTTGCCCGATCCTTTATGGGCAAAAAGAGCAAACTCCTGATTGAAAACTTGTTTTCAATCTCCTTTTCTGCAAGAAAAAAAGTTTTCACAAGTTTCCGTTTTTGCACAAACTAACCTCAAAAATTATCCAGTGGATGATTTTTGAAGGTAAAAACTTATACTTGAATTTCAGAAATTTTCTTATAAAAAATTTAACAACAAGATGTGCGAAGATTCAGTAAACCAAAAGCAGATTTCTACCGCCGAAAATGCGCCTGACGATAAGAGTTGAACAAGTTCAACTCGAGTATTTCGCACTCTGCGGAGTGCGCCCAAAGGCGTTGCCTCTGGACACCACGAGCTTTTTGTAAAAAGTTCGACCAAAAACTTCATTATTTCTCTGGCGAAGTCTTACGTCAAGCCGATGCAAGCTCAACCTGCTTATGATAAATCCAGCTCATCCAGGTACTGCGAACCGTTCTCCGCAATATAAGCCTTTCTTCCCTCCAGATTGTTGCCCAGCATCAAATCAAACATCGCCTCGGTGGCATGTGCATCCGCCGGAGACACCTTTATCAGCCTTCTTGTCTTAGGGTTCATGGTGGTCAGCCACATCATATCCGGTTCGTTCTCACCAAGACCTTTCGAGCGCTGCACATCGACCTTCTGTCCGTCCAACTTCTGCAAAATTTCCGCCTTCTCTGCATCCGAATAGGCAAAATACGTCTTATCCTTGCAGCGAATCTCAAACAGCGGTGACTCCGCGATATAAACATATCCCTTTTCAATTAGGGTCGGAGTCAATCGGTACAGCATGGTCAGAATCAAAGTTCGGATCTGGAATCCATCCACATCGGCATCGGTACATATAACCACCTTATTCCAGCGCAGACCATCCAGATGGAAAGTCGAAAGTTCCTTGTTTGCTTTGGAGCTGACCTCCACACCACATCCCAAGACTTTAATAATATCGGTGATAATCTCGTTTTTAAAGATTTTATCAAAATCCGCCTTCAGACAGTTGAGGATCTTTCCTCGAACAGGAATGATCGCTTGGAATTGTGCATCTCGGCCTAATTTGCAGGCACCCAGCGCCGAATCACCCTCTACGATGTAGATTTCACGTTCGTTTACATCCTTGGAACGGCAGTCTACAAACTTCTCCACACGGTTGGCAAGATCAATCGAACCTGCCAGCTTCTTTTTGAGGTTCAGCCTTGTTTTTTCCGCATTTTCACGGCTGCGCTTGTTAATCAGCACCTGCTCGGCGATTTTGACCGCCTCGTCTGGATTCTCAATAAAATAGACCTCCAGCTGACGCTTCAGGAAGTCGTTCATTGCTTCATAGATAAACTTGTTGGTTATTGCCTTTTTGGTCTGATTTTCATAGGAAGTCTGGGTCGAAAAAGAGGAAGAAACCAGCACCAGACAATCCTCGACATCCTGAAAGGTAATCTTGCTTTCGTTCTTAAGATATTTACCGTTCTGTTTTAAATAGCCGTCAATTTTGGAAACAAATGCCTGTTTGACCGCCTTCTCCGGTGAACCGCCATATTCCAGATGGGAGGAGTTGTGGTAATATTCCAAAAACTTGACCCGATTGGAAAAGCAGCAGGCAACCGACAATTTCACTTTATAGTCGTCCTTATCCTCACGGTCGCGTCCGCGCTGTTCAGTTTCCCAATACTGGATGCTGGTGAGGCTCTGATCTCCCACGATCTCCCCTACATAATCGACGATACCATTTTCATAGCAGAAGCTTTCCTCGGTAAAGCTGCCGTCCTCCTGCTCTACCCGCAGTAAAAACTGCAGTCCTTTGTTGACGACCGCCTGTTTTTTCAATATATCCCGAAAATAATCGGTAGGAATCGCAATATCGGTAAATACTTCCAGGTCAGGTTTCCAGCGCTGACGGCTGCCCGTTTGCTTTTTGTTTGTTGGTTCCTTTTTTAGTCCGCCAACATTTTCGCCCTTTTCAAAATGGAGGTTATAGCAAAATCCATCGCGGTAGATTTCCGCATCGAAATATTCGGAGGAATACTGGGTTGCACACAGACCAAGACCGTTGAGTCCCAGAGAAAACTCATAACTCTCACCGTCATTGGTATTGTATTTACCGCCCGCATACAGTTCACAGAATACCAGTTCCCAGTTAAAACGCTGCTCTTTGGTGTTATAATCCACCGGTATTCCTCGTCCAAAATCCTGCACCTGAATGGAATGATCTCTCCAGGTGGTCACGATCACTCGATTGCCAAATCCTTCTCTGGATTCATCAATGGAGTTCGAAAGAATTTCAAAAACAGAGTGTTCGCATCCTTCCAACCCATCAGAACCAAAGATGACACCCGGACGCTTTCTGACACGATCTGCTCCCTTCAATGAAGAGATACTTTCATTTCCATATCCCTGATTTTTCTTTGTTGCCATGATAGCCTCCTGTATTGATTTTGTCACACTATTTTAATCATAACACATTTTACACTTGATTGACAACTGTACTTTTGGACGAGATCTTGTTTTTATACGAAAAAAGAAGCCAGCGCAGTTTTGCACTGACTTCAAAACAAGTTTAAAACAAGAAAAAACAGTTGGTAAATAACTTACCAACTGTTTTTCTGGAGCTGATGACGAGACTCGAACTCGTGACCTCATCCTTACCAAGGATGTGCGCTACCACCTGTGCCACATCAGCA
>NZ_CALXIN010000019.1 GCF_944388365.1 uncultured Negativibacillus sp.
GGTATCCCAGCCTGGAACATACGGAGCCTTGTAGCCGCTCATATTTTTCTGACGGATGATAAAGTCCTTGAGCACCTTGTTGAGTGCAGTGCCCAGATGAATGTCACCGTTTGCATACGGAGGGCCATCGTGCAGAACGTACATCGGTTTGCCCTCGTTGTTTTCGATCATCTTGTGGTATAACTGTTTTTCCTGCCATTCTTCCACCCATGCAGGTTCACGCTGTGGCAGCGCGCCGCGCATGTTAAACTCGGTGGTCGGCAGGTTCAGGGTTTTGTTGTAATCCTGAGCCATCGTATCTTCTCTCCTCTTATTTTTTATATGTAAATTTCAGTGAAGGCATGGTTATCAGCGGTGTTTTTTTCTGGAGAACAATCCACCGCGCGACGAGCTGTCGCGCTCCACATCAAAGCCCTCGCCAAACTTGAGCGGACCAAATTTCGATTCGGCACCTCCGGCAAAGACCGGATGTCCCTGAGCAGGCTGTGACGGCTGGGCCGGCGCAGGTGCATTCTGCACGCTGACTGTTTCAAAGGAAGCAGTATCACGGATGTTATTTTCCAGCGCCGCAGTAAAGTCGATGAGATTGCTCTCCTCTTCCTCCTGCTCCTGTTCAGGCTGTGGCTGTGGTTCTGCAGGTTCTTCCTGCTGCATCTGAGGCTGCAGCTGTGGTTCTTCCCTGACCGGCGGCTCCGGCTGAGGCATTTCCTGCTGTGGCTGCGGTTCCGGCGCCGGTTCGTCGTCATACTCCGGCAGCGCGCTGATCATCTCCAGGTGCTGACGGTACAAAGTCAGCAGACGGTTTTTAAACTTGGTGACCTCTTTCTGCATCTTGACCAGTGCCATCTGCTCTTTTTCAATGCTCTTCTGCGCATTATCCAAAATTCGATCCGCCTTGTCCCGTGCTTCACGAACGATGTAATCTGCCTTTGCCTTGGATTCACGGATGACGCTGTCGCCCAGCTTCTGCGCGCCGATCAGCGCACTGCGCAGGCTGTCCTCATCCTCGCGGTACTGCTCCACCTTTTCGGCCAGCACCTCGATTTTGCTTTCCAGCTCCTCCTTCTCGGAGAGCAAAGCAGCGTATTCCCGCGCGATTTGCTGCAGAAATTCATCCACTTCATCCTGTTTGTAGCCGCCCATCTGTTTGTCAAAACGTCTGGAGGCAATGGTTTCCGGAGTCAACATCTGAAAGTACCTCCCTTACAAGCACCATCTTATATCATCGGAGCTTTTGCTCCAGGATTTTTCTACACATATTGTCCGACGGTCAGATGCAGTCTGCCTTTCTTGCTTTTATCACCGATCTGCACCAGCACAAACCGTCCGTATCCCCGAATCGACAGGATATCCCCCTGTACGACCTCTTTGGAGATTTTTGTCTGTTCAAAAAAGTTGAGATTCACCTGTCCGCCTTCGATCAGCGCCGCACTCTTTTCCCTGCTGAGGTTGAGCATCAGCGACACCACACAGTCCAGACGAAGGGAGCTGACCGTCCCGCTGCGATACTGCAATCGGCAGGCCGGCGGCAAATCACCACAATAGTCCGGCTGGATACGCACACCTGCGCGTCCCACCCGTTCCAGTTCGGACAAAATCAGGTCCTGCGCTGTCTGTGTACAGAACAGCACCGCCAGATCTTCTCCGGTCAAAATCTCGCCGATCATCTCCCGCTTAAGTCCCAGTCCCATCAGCGAACCCAACAGGTCGCGGTGGGTCAGTCCATCCTGTGCGCGGTAGAACAGCGCGACATTACAAATCGGAAACTGCTCGTACAACACCTCTGGAGCAATCATCTCGCTTTGGGCAAGATAGTCCGGAAAGATGCCGAGCATCCGACGTCCCACATCGGGAACTCCCTGCGGCAGCTGCCCAACAAAACCTGCATAAAAGAGCATCTGTTCCTTTGGCAGATGCAGCTTTGCAAGCGTCATCGCTGCCAGCGCCTGTGCCCTTCCATCCAAAAAGCGGGTAAAGCACGGCAGGTTGTCTCGCTGCATCTGCCGTGCCAAATCCTCAATATGCGCGCAGAAAAGACGGTCGTCCTCTCCGCGCTGCACCTGTCCATTCGACGCCATCATCCATTAAAAGATGACGCCGTTGTTTTCCAGCTCGTCCAGAAGGTCGCCCACAATGTCTACATTGTATGGGGTAATGATGTATGTATTGTTTGCTACCCGTTTCATCTGGCCGTTGTTTGCGTAAGCTACGCCGCACAAAAAGTCGATCAGTCGTCTGGAAACATCCTTGCTGGTCTGCTCCAGGTTCAGAACAACCGTCTTTTTCGCATTGAGGTGGTCGGCAATGGAAGCCGCATCCTCATAGCGCTCCGGTTTTACCAGCACAACTGCCAGCTGGGTAGTTGCATGGATATTGACAACCTTGTTGTGCTTTCTATCTGCAGTAGGCTGCGCAGAAAACGGGATCTGTGCCTCTTCTTCCTGCTCAGTCTCCTCGTTCTGCATTTCGTCATCATACTCGCCGTCATAATCATTTTCTGGAATTCCGATCAGATTTCTCAAAGTATCTCTCAGTGCCATAATTTTACTTAGCTCCTTTATAATTCCTGTGTCCAAACATGGCTGTACCAATTCGGACAATGTTTGAACCATACTTTACTGCGGCAGGATAGTCGCCGGACATTCCCATAGACAGAATTTCCATATTGATATTATCATATTTTTTTTGCTTTATGTCAATAAAGAGTTGGCGCATTCGGGAAAAATATTGCGAAACCTGCTCATTATTTTCGCATACAGGCGGAATTGTCATCAATCCGCGCACCTTCAAGTGCCCAAGTTGTGCCACCTGCTGCAGCAGTTCGTCCAGCTGTTCAGGGAAAATGCCGCTCTTATTTTCCTCTTTTCCAATATTTACCTCGACCAGCACATCCATCACCTTGTCGATGGCAGCGCACTGTTTTTCAATCTCGCGTGCCAGGTGGAAGCTGTCCAGCGATTCGATCATCTGCACCTTGTCCACAATCTGACGCACCTTGTTGGTCTGAAGATGACCGATAAAATGGATCTGTACGCCGTCCTTGTGGTAGCTGTCGTACTTTTCGCACAGCTCCTGCGCCTTGTTTTCGCCCAGCAGGGTAATCCCCTGGGCAATGGCTGCATTGACAAGCTGCGGGTCCACCGTCTTGGTCACCGCCATCACCTGCACCTCGGCAGGATCTCTGCCTGCCTCCAGAGCGGTCTGTCGGACTGTCTGAAGAATCTGCTGTACATTTTCTGCGACCTGTTGTTCACTAACTGCCTGCATTACTTGATTCCACTCCTTTTACCATGTCTTCGTCCAGTGTAGTACCATCGCGCATCGAAACTCCGCCGCTTTCCACGATCACCAGATCGAGACGATTGAGCGTGTGTTCTTCGTCGGTTCCCTGTTTTGGTTCGCACAGGATAAAGCTGCCTTGATCTTTTAAAATTTCTATCGGTTTAAACCGGATGGTTGTCTTGTCCAGGACATAGACGCCCGGGATGTTCTGTTCGTGGTACAGTGCGCTTGCGCTGATGCGCAGACCGGAATAGGTGGTGAAGGTGATATCGACGCTCTGTTTTCGGACGCCCAGCAGCTGTTCGTTGATGTCCTTGCACTCAAAGATGACCACCGCATTTTTGTGCTGCTCATCGGGAATGATGTTGACCACCGTCGCCGAACTTGTCTGTCCGTTTGCAAAGTGAAAATCTAGCTTCACCTTTGCATCCAGCTCAAATTTCTGCACCTCTTCCTGATCCAGATCCACCGCCAGATACCAGACGTGGGTCTTGATGATCTTACCTGCGGCGTTGGTCACCGTCTGCGCCGATGCCGATTCCAGCTGTTGATACTGCTCATAGGTCATATCTTCCAGCAGGTCTGCACTCAGGACGCTCTCGTAGCCATCCACCTCTTTGCAGAAGTATCCCGCTGCCGGAGCGGTGATGGAAACGCCCTTCTCGCCCTCTTTGGTCTGTTCCAGATAGCTGATCTCCGACTGCAGCTCATAGATGCGGTCTGCAAAGGTGTCCTCCTCGCCCAGCGCAATCTTTTTGCGGTTGAGCATGCTGACCAGCGAATCCTTCTGGTCGCTGATTCCCTCGACCACGCCATCTGCGCAGGCATCGACAATCTTGCCCGCCTGATCGTTGATCTCACTGGAAAGATTGGTGATCGCCGAATATCGGGTCGCCTTCACCGTTTGCGCGTCCTGCAAAGACTTCAGTTCCTTCTGCAGCTGGTCGATCTGGTTATTGACCATCGAAACGGTCTTGTCCTGATAAACCGCTGCAACCTCCTGATCTTTTGCCACCTCTTCGCCGTCGGCATAGTTGTAGACCGTCACGCCGCTGGCGACCTGTGGTATGATCTCTTCACTGCGAAATACCATCGCATCGGCACGCACAAAATCGTAGACGGTGTCCTCCACCACCTGCTCGGTGCGCATTTTGATGTTGGCAAATCCCCAAAGCTGGCTGACCAGATACAAAATCAGCATCATGGCAAGCACCACCGCTACGATCTGTACATTTTTGTTTTTTCCTCTTTGATAACCCGCCATTTCATTCCTCCCGCGGCACAGGCTTGTTTGATCGGTTTACTGTTCCTGCGGCTGCTCCGCAGCTTCGGACACAGCCGACGTTTCCTGGCTGTCCATCAGCTTGACCGGACGGGTCGGTGTGATGGTGGAGATGGCGTTTTTGTACACCAGATTCTGCCGTCCTTCATTTTCGATGATGATGGTAAAGCTGTCAAATCCGCGCACACAGCCTCTGAGCTGAAAGCCGTTGATGAGGTAGACGGTGACCATCGTCTTGTCTTTTCGAAGTTGATTTAAAAAAACATCCTGCAAATTAAGCATATTATGACCTCCTTTGCCAGTATAGACCTTTTTCGGATCTTTTTTTGTCGTGTTTACCCGTATTTTCCAAATTTTTTGAACTGCTCCTTACAGATCCAGCTGGCGGCGAACATGCTCTGCCATCTGCTGGTACATCTGTTCCCTGTCCTCATAATCCTCCGCATAAAACCAGTGGTAGCGTTCATCCCGCCGAAACCAGGTCAGCTGCCGCTTTGCATAACGGCGCGATTCCTGCCGGATATGCTCGCAGGCTTCCTCCAGCGTCTCCTCGCCGGCAAGGTAGGCGCCCATCTCCTTGTAGCCGATGGCCTGAAAGCTGGTGGCGCCGTATCCTTTTTGGATCAGCTGCCGCGCCTCCTGTTCGAGTCCTTGTTCGAGCATCAGGCTGACCCGCAGATTGATGCGGTCATACAGCTTCTGCCGGTCGCGAAAGCTCAGCGCCATCATGCACAGCGCATAGGGAGAGGGCTTTTCGCGGGAGCGCTCCTGATGCACCGAAATCGGGATGCCGGTGGTGTGGTAGACTTCCAGTGCACGCGCCACCCGTCCGACGTTGTTGGGGTGAATCTTCTGCGCCGCCGCAGGATCGACTTCGTTGAGCTTTTCCCACAGTACCTGCGCTCCTTCCTGCTGCGCCAATGCGATCATCTCTTCGCGGTAGGCAATGTCGCTCTCCGATTCGGAAAATTGGATGTTGTCCACCAGCGAACTGATATACAGTCCGGTTCCGCCCACCAGGATGGGCAGCTTGCCGCGGCTGTGAATCTCCCCAATTTTCTGTTGTGCAAGCTGTACATATTCCGCCACCGAAAAGCTGTCGGACGGATCGACAAAGTCGATCAGATGATGGGGAATTCCCTCCATCTCCTCCGGCACCGGTTTTGCCGTGCCAATGGTCATCTCGCGGTAGATCTGCATCGAGTCCGCCGAGACGACCTCGCCGTTTAACTGCTTTGCCAGATAAACGCCTGCCGCCGTCTTTCCCGATGCCGTCGGGCCTGCAATCACCACCAGCGGTATCTTCTGTTCCATCCTGTGTCCTCCGATCATCCCAGCCGTCCGAACATCTTTTCCAGCTCCCGCCGTGTCAGAATGCGGGCCACAGGGCGTCCGTGCGGACAGTATTTTGCGTTTTCGTCCTCCTGCAGCAGCTGTATGATCTCCCACAGCTCCGGCAGAGTGTTTTTGTCGTTGGCTCTGACCGCGCTCTTGCATGCCACCGAGTGCAGCAGCTCATCGAGCGCTTCCGGCGTCAGATCCTTTTTGTTCTTCGCCAGATCATGCGCGGTCTTTTCCACAATCTCCTGCACCTGCGCGCCCGAAAGCAGCACCGGCACCTCGCGCACGATCAAATCGCCGTCGCCGAAGTCCTCGACCAGAAAGCCTGCCTGCTGAAATACCGACAGATTCTGTGTCGCACCCTGATAATCCTCGCGGCTTAAATGTACCATCACCGGCTCCAGCAGCAGCTGACGGTCGTCGGTGAAGCGCTGCTGCTTGAGGCGGTTAAATATCAGCCGCTCATGCGCCGCGTGCTTGTCAATCAGGATGAGCTTGTCCTCTTCCTCGACCACCAGATAGGTTCCCAGCACCTCTCCGACCAGCCGCAGCTGCATGTCCGGCTTTGCCTTTAGTGCGGCTTCTTTGGGCTGTATCGAAACGGGTTGGGTTTGTTCCGCCGGCTTTGGCTCTGCCAGTCTGTTCCGAGCTGATTGTTGCTCGACAGGTCTTTGCTTCGCAGCAGGAGCTGCTTTTTCCTGTTTTGGCACAGCGGATGCCTTTTCTTCCTCCTTTGGGAAGTGCGGTTCCTCCACCAGAATAATCGGGTGAGCAAGCTCCCACTGTGCGCGCGCACGGTCGTGGTCGTGGAAGGTAAGTGTCTCGTCGGGCAGCTCCTTCAGTCGGTTCTGGATTTCTTCCTCGGTGCGAGGATGGGATTTTGGCGCGGTCTGCTGAACATTTGTTCTGCTTTCCTCCGCCTGCTTTGGGCGCTGTATCTGGTGCTGGACGGCGGTTTCCTTTGGACGCTGCCAGCTTTGGGACGACTGTTTGCCTCCTTTTGACTGCTGCTGTGCCCAGCTGCGGTACTCCTGCGCGCTCATATGCTGCACCGGTGGAGCACCGGCTGCGGCGGATACCAATTCCTTTAATTGCGTCTGTTCCACCTCGGGACGTCTTTGCAGATCAAAGACGGTCATCTTCTTGGCCGGCTGCTTTGGCAGCGGCGTGTAGTCCTGCTGCTTGAGTGCATTCTTCACTCCGTAGTACACCGTATCAAATACCGGCCGCTCGTTGGTAAAGCGGACCTCGATCTTTGCCGGATGGACGTTGATGTCCGTTTCGGTGTAGGGAATTTCCAGATTCAGCACACAGGCCGGAAACTTGCCGACCATGATCGAATGTTTGTATGCCTCCTCCATCGCTGTGCGGGCGGTCATGCTCTTGACATAACGTCCGTTGACAAAGAAGGTCTGCATGGTGCGGTTGGAACGGCAGGCCGCAGGCAGGCTGACATAGCCGCTGACCTTGAGCTGGCCCTGGGTATAGTTTACCTCCGCCAGACCTTTGACAAAATCCTTGCCAAACACCGCATGGATTGCCGACAGCAGCTTGCCGTCGCCTGGAGTATGCAGTCTAGTCTGTCCTTCGCGGATCAGCTGGAAGGAAATCTCTGGGTGGGACAGTGCAATGCGCTCGACCACCGCCGCGACGGCATTTCCCTCCTGCACATCCTTCTTTAAGAATTTCATTCGAGCCGGCGTGTTGAAAAACAGGTCCGCCACCTTCACGGTGGTTCCTGCCGGACAGCCCGCCGGCGTCACCTGACCCATCTGATCTCCTTCGCCGCTGTAATGCACACCTTCGTCGGTGCCCTGCTTTCGGGTCAGCACCTCGACGCGGGCAACCGCATGAATCGACGCCATCGCCTCGCCGCGGAAACCCAGCGTGGCGATACAGCTCAAATCCTCCTGGCTGTGGACCTTGCTGGTGGCGTGGCGCAGGAACATCATCGGCACGTCCTCCGGCGCAATGCCGCTGCCGTTGTCGCTGACGCGGATCAGCGTCACGCCGCCGTGGCGCACCTCGACGGTGATTTTGGAAGCGCCCGCGTCGATCGAGTTTTCCACCAGCTCCTTGACAACCGAGGATGGCCGCTCGACCACCTCTCCGGCAGCAATCAGCTGGGAGACCTGCTCATCGAGAAGTTTTATCACACCCATCCCTGGTCATCCTTTCTGTCTGCTTTTAAAGGTTTATTTGTCCTGATGATTTTCTCCGTGGTTAATCTCGCGGCACTCTGTGCGGCCCATCAGATAGTCCAGCGAGACGTTAAAAAAGTCCGCAAGGTCCACCATGGTGATTGCATGAGGATACAGCTTTCCTTCCTCATAATCCTGAATCTGTCGAGGCATACATCCCAGCTGAGAAGCCAGCTCCTCGCGGGTATAGCCCCTTTCGTTGCGCAGTTGATAAATTCTATCGGCAAAAAATACCATCTGTCAAAACCTCTTTCCCACTGAAAGCTCCGCCCGTTCGGGCAGGGCTTTTGTTAGATTCTTGCCTTTAATTCGCTTAACAGCACCAGCGCCTGCACCGGCGTGATCTTCTCGACGTCGATCTCCTTTAGACGGCGCACCAGCTCCGAGTCGTCCTGCTGCACCAGCACCATCGGCTCGGGCTCCTGGGTCTGCTTGCGCTTTGTCTTGGTTGTTACCGAAGGAATCCCGCTCGATTCCAGCTGTTTTAAGATCTGCTGGGCACGCTGGATGATCTCCTCCGGAATGCCCGCCAGACGCGATACCTCGATGCCGTAGCTGTCGTCGGTGCCGCCGCGGACGATTCTGCGCAGGAAGTAGATGTCCGCTCCCTGCTTTTTGACGGCGATATTGTAGTTTTTGATGTTCGGGAAGGAATGTTCCAGCTCGGTCAGCTCGTGGTAATGGGTGGCAAACAGCGTCTTTGCGCCCAGTTTTTTGCGGTTGGCGATGTGTTCAATCACCGCGCGCGCGATGCTCATGCCGTCAAAGGTGGAGGTTCCGCGCCCGATCTCGTCGAGGATGAGCAGGCTGTTTGCGGTGGCGCTCTTTAAAATCTGCGCCACCTCGCTCATCTCCACCATAAAGGTGGACTGTCCGGCGGACAGATCGTCCGATGCACCCACACGGGTGTAGATGCCGTCGACCACGCCGATCTGTGCCGAGCGTGCCGGAACATAGCAGCCAAGCTGCGCCATCAGTACGATCAGAGCCGCCTGCCGCATATAGGTGGATTTACCCGCCATATTCGGGCCGGTGATGATCGCGACCTGATTTTCCTCTTTGTCCAGCAGCAGGTCGTTTGCCACAAACAGCGTGTCGGTCAGCATCTTCTCGACCACCGGATGACGTCCGTCCTGAATGTGAATCTTTCCGGAAAGATCTACCTCGGGGCGGCAGTAGTTCTGTTCGATCGAAACCTTTGCAAAATCCGCGTACAGGTCCAGCCATGCAATCGCATTGGCTGTTTTCTGGACGCGGTGGATCTGTGCCGCTACCTGCTGACGAACCTCGTCAAACAGCTGGTTTTCCAGCACCAGAATCTTGTCGCGCGCGCCCAGAATGGTCTGTTCCAGCTCCTTGAGCTCCTGGGTGATATATCGCTCGCTTCCGGTCAGCGTCTGCTTGCGGATGTACTCCTGCGGCACCTGCGACAGGAAGGATTTTGTCACCTCAATATAATAACCAAAAACGTTGTTAAAACCGATTTTCAGGTTTTTGATGCCGGTGCGCTCCCGCTCCTTTGCCTCAATCGAGGAGAGCACTCCTTTGGTATTATGGACGATCTCCCGCAGATCATCCAACTCCTTGCTGTAGCCCTTGCGGATGACGCCGCCGTCCTTGAGCACAGCAGGCGGGTCCTCGTCGATGGCACAGTCGATCAGTCCGCAGATGTCCTCCAGCGGGTCGATGTCGAGCATGATGTGCTTGAGGTAGACCGCCCTGACCTCTCCGACCGTCTCCTTGAGCGTCGGAAGCTGACGGGCTGCCGCTTCCAGCGAGCGCATTTCCCGCGGCGTCACCGAGCCGTAGACGATGCGGGTAATCAAACGTTCCAAGTCAAAGATGCCGCGCAGCACCTCCCGAATGTCGTCCAGACGGATGGTGTCATTGCGCAGCTCGCCCACTGCATTCAGACGCTTGTTGATGGCGGTAGGGTTAATCAGGGGCTTTACAATCTGGGAGAGCAGCAGGCGTTTTCCCATCGGAGTCTGGGTTTTGTCGAGCACCCACAACAGCGTTCCACGCCGCTCTCCGTTGCGCATCGTCTGGGTCAGTTCCAGATTGCGCCTTGCAGTCAGGTCCAGCGTCATATACTGGTTGTCACTGTAAATGTCCAGACTGGTCAGGCTTTCCAGTCCGTGCTTCTGGGTCTGCACCAGATACTGCAGCATGGCGCCCAGCGCATAGACGATCGGCGAATCCTGATCCGCCGTCAGCTTTTGGGTGGTTTCGCTGGAAAACTGCTCCTGAACGGCACGGCAGCAGGTTTCCCACTCAAACCAGCTCTGATCGAGCACCTCTCCCTGAACATGCAGCCGTTCATTCAAAAAGTCGGTGATCGGTTTGCACTGACCTGCCTGCTTGTTTAACAGCACCTCGGCGGGAGCAAAGCGGCCCAGGTCGTTGAGCACCCGTTTTTGCCAATCGTTGTCGATCTGGGAGGCCGTTACCTCGCCGGTCGAAACATCCGCAAAGGCAAGTCCAAAGTGTTCCCCCTGCTCACTCTGATAGAGAAAGCACAGATAGTTGTTGCTGCCGGCGTCGAGCATATTGCTTTCCAGCACCGTTCCAGGAGTCACCACGCGGATGATCTCCCGCTTGACCAGTCCTTTAGCGGTGGCAGGGTCCTCCATCTGCTCACAGATGGCGACCTTGTAACCTTTTCTCACCAGCTTGGCGATATAGTTTTCGCTGCTGTGGTAAGGAATGCCGCACATCGGTGCGCGCTCCTCCAAGCCGCACTCCTTGCCGGTCAGCGTCAGCTCCAGCTCACGGGAGGCAATCAGCGCATCGTCAAAAAACAGCTCATAAAAATCGCCCAGCCTGAAAAACAGCAGCTGGTCAACATATTTTTCCTTGACGCTCCAATACTGGCGCATCATTGGGGAAAGTTTGGTGGTGTCCACCGGTTTGGTCGAGATCTTTCTGTCGTTCATTCCAGTTTCCTTTCTGCCTGCACTCCGGCTGTTCTGCACAAAACAGAGGATTCCTTTCTCTGCACAACAGCCCAACTGCCATATCCTTGCATAGAGGGTCAGCCAGCACCCTTTGCAGGATACTGGCTGACAAAATCATCAAAAAATTAGTGGCAGCCGCCGCAGCTAGCACAGTTGCCGCCGCATCCTGTCTGCATTTCAATGGTGTCTGGGTTTTCGCCGTTAACCGAGCCGTAGAGGATCTCGCTGATGAAGTTCATCATGGTGTCAACTTCCACTTTGGCAGCGTTGAATTCTACCATGTTTTCGTTAGCCATAACATCTCTGTACAGCTCTTTGAGTTCTTTGTCCAGAGCGTTGAGCTTCTCAGGATCTTTGTTTTCCTGTGCCATCTCGGTGCTCAGCTCGGAGCGTTTCATGTTGAATTTTACGATCAGATCCTGCAAAGCCTGGTCTGCATCGTTTGCTTTTTTAGCAGCGTCGATTCTCTTATATCTCTCGTCCTGCTGAATTGCTTTTCCAAGCTCTCTTGCCATTGCAATAATATCCATTGTTATCTCCTCCGAAAAAGATATTTTATCTATCAGCCCTGGGTCGTTGATTTTAACGCCCAAAACGCTAACGCATGATTTATTTTACCAGTTCTCCCTCATATTCCGAGCGCAGTCCGCGGGTGATTCTGACCTGCACAAAATCGCCTGGCTGTACCTTCTCGGCTGGGAAGGTGACGATCATGCCGTTTTCGCACCGTCCGCTCATCCAGCCCTCGTGGTGCTCGGATGGTTTTTCCACCAGCACCCGTTCGATGCAGCCTTCTCTTGCGCGGTTATCCTCCTCGCTGATCTGATGCTGGGCAGCAATCAGCTCGTTTAACCGCTTGGTCTTTTCCTTGTACGGAACCGGATCGGGCATCGAAGCGGCTCTGGTACCAGGACGCGGCGAATAAATGAAGGTGAACATGCACTGATAGCGAACCTCCTGGCACAGGGACAGCGTCTGCAGAAAGTCCTCGTAAGTTTCCCCTGGGAAGCCGACGATGATGTCGGTGGTAAAGGTGACGTCCGGCATCTTCTCCTTTGCATAGGAGATCAGCGACAGATAATGCTCTCTGGTGTAGCGCCGGTTCATCTGACCCAGCACTCTGTCCGAGCCGCTCTGCACCGGAAGATGGATGTTGTGGCAGATCTTCTTGCTCTGCGCGATCAGGTCGATCAGCTCTCTGGTGCAATCCTTTGGATGGGAGGTCATAAAGCGGATGCGGAAATCTCCGTCCAGCGCCTCGATGCGGCGCAGAAGCTCGGTGAAGTTGATCGGCTCGGCAAGTCCCTTGCCATAGGAATTGACATTCTGTCCCAGCAGCAGGATCTCTTTGTATCCCATTGCCAGAATCTCCTTTGCCTCCCTAAGAATCTGGTCCGGCTCACGGCTGACCTCTCTGCCGCGCACATACGGAACGATGCAGTAGGAACAGAAGTTGTCGCAGCCGTACATGATCTGCAGCGAAGCCTGTACGCCGTCGGTGCGGCGGATGGGCAGATGCTCTGCGATCGGATTGGCACGGCCTTCTCCTTCAAAGCAGTCGACCACCCTGTGTTCTCCACACAGCAGGCGGTTGAGCAGCTGCGGCAGACGGTGCAGTACGTGGGTGCCGAAGATCAGCTCCACAAATGGAAAGCTGTTGCGAATCTGCCGCACCACCGCTTCCTGCTGCATCATGCAGCCGCACAGACCGATAATCATGTTCGGATTTGCCTGCTTGAGGCGCTTGAGCTCTCCGACCATGCTCAGCAGGCGAACCTGTGCA
Organism: uncultured Negativibacillus sp.; assembly: GCF_944388365.1. Taxonomy (GTDB): domain Bacteria; phylum Bacillota; class Clostridia; order Oscillospirales; family Ruminococcaceae; genus Negativibacillus. The sequence continues at coordinate 12,847 of NZ_CALXIN010000019.1, forward strand.
TTTTCGCGGATGGCACAGGTGTTGTACAGGATGATATCCGCCTGTTTTTCGTCCAGTGCCGGTTCACAGCCCATGTCGATGAGCATTCCCATAATCTTTTCGCTGTCGGCAACATTGCCCTGACAGCCAAATGTTTTGACCCATGCGCGGGGAGGGTGCCCCATTCTGTGGATCAGCAGCTGACGGTTCTGTCCCGCCATCTCCCATTGACGCATCATTTCTTCCCGCGAAACAACCGCGGATGCGTCCTCTCTTTGCTTTGTCTGCGTATTGAGCAACCCGAGTCCCCCTCTGGAAAGTTGTTATCAATTTATTATACATTTTTCCGTCCTTCTCGTCAATGCCGCTCCCTGCCTGGATTGGCTTTTTCCCTCCAAATTCCCCATGCTTTTTTCTATTGATTTTTCAAAATGATGTGCATCCTGCAATAAACGGGCAAAAATAACCTTTTATTTTACACGAAAACAGGAAAAAGAATTGAAAACATCAGCTTACAATGGTATAGTAAATATAAATGAAGTTATAAATTCGGGAAATTTCTTTTTGCATTTTCTTAGTTTGACAAAGGACAACGAACAATCACAAGAGGAGTGTTTTTGATGAAGTATTATATTGGTATCGACCTGGGAGGAACCAACATTGTTGCCGGCATTGTCAACGAGCAGTTTGAACTGATCGCCAAAGCCAGCGAAAAAACAAACGCCGGACGTCCTGCACAGGAGATTGCCAAAACAATGGCAGACACTGCAAAGGCAGCTGTCCATGCAGCCGGACTGGAACTGTCGCAGATCACCTCTGCCGGCATCGGTACCCCTGGTATCGTCGACAATGAGAAACGTGAAGTTATCTTTGCAAGCAACCTGTATTTCCACAATGTTCCGCTCGGACAGATGGTCGAGGATGAACTGCACATCCCTGTCTTTGTTGCAAACGACGCGGATACAGCCGCCTATGGTGAGTTCATGGCAGGCGCCGGAAAGATGGAGGATGGCCACCACATCTCCAACATGCTGGCAATCACTCTCGGCACCGGCGTCGGCTCGGGCATCATCATCAACTCCAAAATCTACAACGGCTATGGATTTGCCGGCGGCGAGTTCGGTCACACCGTCATCCATCTGGGCGGCAGACAGTGCGCCTGCGGACGCAAGGGCTGTCTGGAAACCTACTGCTCCGCTACCGGCCTGATCACCACCACCAAAGAGCACATGCGGCGCAATCCAGATTCGCTGATGTGGAAACTGTGCGGCGGCGATATCGACAAGGTCGACGGACGCACCAGCTTTGACGCTGCTGCACAGGGCGATGCTGCCGGTAAAGCGGTTGTCGAAGAATATACCTCCGCACTGGGCGAGAGCATTGTCAATGCGATCAACACCCTCCAGCCGGAGATCGTCTGTATCGGCGGCGGCGTATCCAAGCAGGGTGAAAATCTGCTGCGCCCAATCCGCACCTATATGGACAGCTACTGCTTCGATCGCTTTGCCAAGAACCGGACCGAAATCCGCATTGCCCAGCTGGGCAACGATGCCGGTGTCATCGGCGCAGCGCTGATCGGACTTCAGCAGGACTAATCCTGACAGACAAACAGGCTGCCCTGCCATCAATGGCAGGGCAGCCTTTCTGTATCAAAGGAGAATCGCCATGAGCCAACGACAGCCAACCCTTTCGGAATTGTTCCTCGACTTTTTCTGGCCCAACCGCTGTCCCTTCTGCGGAGAGATCATTGCACCGCAGCAGCATTGCTGTCCGGATTGCCTCGCTTCCTTCCCGCCTCCTCCCGATGTCTTTGTCCCACTGCTGGACGCAGCCTTCTCCTTTACCACCTACACACCGGAGGCTGCACGCGCCATCCACCTCTTAAAATTTTACAATCAGCCAAAGCTCGGTGCTGTTCTGGCAAAGCTGATCTTCCGCACCTTCGAACAGGAACTTGCCGATTGCCGTATCGACTGCATCTGTGCTACGCCGATGCATCCCAAAAAGCAGCGTGAGCGCGGATATAATCAGGCCGAACGGATGGCAACGGAGCTTGCCAGACTGTGTCAGCTTCCCTGTCTGCCGCTTCTGGAAAAGACAGTCCAAACCTCTGCACAGCATACGCTCAGCGCCGAACAGAGAAAACACAATCTTCGCGGCAGCTGCCGCGTCGCTCTGCCCGACGAGGTAAAGGAAAAGCGCATTCTTGTGGTGGACGATGTCATCACCACCGGTGCAACGATGAACGAAGCTGCCCATGCTCTGCGTCAAGCCGGTGCGGCGTGGGTCGGCGGCATCTCATTTGCACATCCTTCCTTTGAGGATGAATACGCCTTCTCGAAGGACATCGCCTCTATCTCCACAAAAAAGATTGCTCACACAAGCAAGGCCTAACAGAAACCTTTTCCCCGACGGTTCTCCTCGACAGAACCGTCGGGGAATTTTTTTGGCTTTTGTACAACAGGAGGAAACAGGAACACGTACAAGGCAGTCGTTTGCAAAAGATGGAGCAGACTGCTGAACGGCTCTGAAAACCAAGGTCAGAAACAAGGTCAGACTTAAAAACAGGCAAAAAGAAAACACCCAACAAACCGCATTATTAAAGCGTTTGTTAGGTGTTTATCTGGCTGGGCTGGCTTGGCCGCACTCATCCCTTTTGCAAACTCCTGCCTTTTATGGTGCGGCCCTGAGAATGGACAAATGTCCATTCTCCATACTTTTTTATCTTCCTTTTTCCGGTTCGAATCCCTTTGATTTTAACAAACAAAGAGCCTCCACAAAAGTGGAAGCTCTTTGTTTGGCTGGGCTGGCGGGATTCGAACCCACGGGATGCAGGAGTCAAAGTCCTGTGCCTTACCGCTTGGCGACAGCCCAATAGATATAGAAAAAAGGCTTTTATCGTTTCATAAAAGCCTTTTTTCATGGGGTGGGTAGTGAGAGTTGAACTCACGACCTCCAGAGCCACAATCTGGCGCCCTAACCAACTAGGCCATACCCACCATATGGCGCGCCAAGAGAGGCTCGAACTCCCGACCTACTGCTTAGAAGGCAGTTGCTCTATCCAACTGAGCTATTGGCGCATTTTTTATGGAGCGGGTGATGGGAATCGAACCCACGCGACCAGCTTGGAAGGCTGGGATTCTACCATTGAACTACACCCGCGCATTGTCCTTTATCGTTGCCGCACTCGACAACGTAGATTATTATACACAACCAATTCGATTTTGTCAAGCACTTTTTTCCAATTTTTTATTTTTTTGCTTTACCAATCTGCACCTCTATTTTCTGGCCTGCATCCGCCACATACGACAGCATCAGCTCCCACTTTGGCAGCCGGATACTTCCCGCCTGACAGGCAGTGTCGCTGCACACAACCGTTCCCTCACTCGGCAGAAATTCCACCGGCGGCATCTTTGCAAGACCCAATCCTGTCCATTTGGCATAGCTTTCCCGCAAGGTCCAAAGCTGTGCAAAAGCATCCTGTACGCCTGCTGTCCTCTGCTGCTCCATCCACAGCTGCTCTTTTGTCGAAAACATCCTTTTGGCAACCCGCAGATGTTCCCTTCCCAGCGGTTCCAGATCTATTCCAATGCGCAAAAAGGAAACCGCCGCCGCCGCAAACGGTCCGGTATGGCTGATCGAAACTTCTGCCTCGATTCCCTTCCACACAGGACGACCGCTCTGCTCCTTTTCCAGACATATTCCCTGCGCCTTCAGCAACTCTTTAGCAGTACCCGTCAGCTCCTCCAATGCTTCCCAAGCCAGCTCTCTGGCAAGAAGGCTCACTCTGTGTCCGTCGTTGTCCTCACACTTTCGCACCAGAATAATGACTTTCTGCACGCCGCATCCTCCTTTTTCCCTTTGTAAAATTCTTTCCTCCACCATTTACTTCTCAACGCCGCCTGTGTTACAATAACATTATCGTACATTGTGGATAATTTGGAAAGGTGGAATCACAATGAAACTGACAAAAATTTTCCTTGCCGCACTGCTTGCCGGTATTGTTGCACTCGGCGGATGCTCCCGTCCCGCCTCAGATAATCCATCGGACAACCAGGACCCTGCCCCTGAGGTACAAACCTCCGACGAGGAACAGGACACCTCGACGGAAGATACCACTTCTCCGTCTGAACCGGAGGAAGAATCTCCAGACACTACAGAGGACACCGAAGAGGAAGAGAGTGATGAGGAGACATCCGACGAAAATCAGGAGGAGGAAGAATCGGGCGACGCTGCGTTTAATCCAGACGATCTGGAAAGCAACGCGACCCAGGGCTGCTACAAAATCTTCGACAGCGGCTTTGAGGTGACCGTCCAGCAGCCTTTTGTCGTCTACTACGACCCGCTGGCCTACAATATGACCGCTACCATTCCCGACAATCCTGCCTGCCGCATCTTCATTTTCTACGACTCCTCCGATCAGAGCATGGTTCAGCTGGAAGACTCCGTCAAGGTGCTGGAGGACTCCATCAAGGCAGATCCTACCGTTTCGGACCTGAAAACCGAAGTGGAGGAGCAGGATGACGGCTTGTTTTCCTTTACCTTCACCTATTCAGCCGGAGCCACCGAAGGCAGTCCCGCCGGATTTTACTTTGTGCATTATCAAAAAGCACAGCAGGGCGTCATCAGTGTCAACTGCTACACCGACCGTTCCAGCAACTCCGAGGACATTATGAAGCTGATCAACTCGATTCAGCCGGTCACCGAAAACGCCGTCGAATATCAGAGCTAAGCTCTTTGTTTTGCGACAAACTTTTCTTCCCTCTCATGATACAATACAGACAAGCCGCCCTGCACCAGAAGGGCATTGTCCAATTTGTTTTGGGAGGGTATTTTTATGAAATCTGTTCTCATGCTGCTGATCCTGGTCTCCCTGCTGTCTGCCCTGATTCCGGAAGCAGAGCGACTGCAGGCTCTTTCCTCGCATACAGTGGAAACTGTCCTGATAGAAACGGACAGCCACTTCCTTGACAGCGCACTGTCCCTATAACACCCTATGAAAAGAAAAATCCGCAGGAATTGTTCCTGCGGATTTTTTTCTATTTTGCATGCTCCACTTCTTCCAGCAGAGTTTCCATATAGGTCTGGAAATGATAAAAGATGACGTCTGCATCCTTCAGCTCCGGTCTCCAGCGCTTGAGCCACTCCAGTGTCAGATAGCCGTCGTATCCGCGGCGGTACAACGCGCGAACTGCATCAAAGATTGGCAGATCGCCCAGGCCCATCATACGATATTCGGTTTCTCCGTTGTCGTCGATCACCGAGTCCTTCACATGGACATAGTAGATGCTGTCACCCAGCAGTTCCACTGTACGCTTTGGTTTTTCTCCGCAGTTGCGGTATGGATGCTGAATGTCCCACAGAACACCGCGGGTCTGCTCGTCTGCATCGCCAATAAACCAGCGCATCTTTTCCGAGTCGGACAAAACATCGTAGGTTTCAATCAGCACACGAACATCCTTGTTTTTTGCATAGCTGCACAGCTCTTCATAGCGCTGTTTTGCCGCATCCAGATGAACCTTTGCCGGTTTGGAATTCAATGCCAGCAGTACGCGGACAAAAGGAATATGATTTTTTGCAGCAAAGTCAATCTGATTTTTTGCCTGCGCCATCTGTGCTTCGCCGTTTGGGCTGCCTGGTTCATCTCCCAAGACGACCGAAGACGCGATCATCGCAATTTCGATGCCGGACTGCTCCAGCTGTGCACGGGTTGCTTCAATATGCTCCTCATCAAAGATGGTTATCTTCATCGGGTCGATCTCATTTTCGACGCCGCGGATCTCGATACCATCAATCCCCATATCCTTTGCAGTCCCAAGAATCTCTGCCCAGTTCCATTGAGGACAGCCTAATGTCGAAAAACCTAACTTCATCTTCCAAGATCATTCCCTTCAAATTTTTTCGCTCAAATCACTGACTATTTCACGCTTGTGTTATTTTATCATATCTATCCTGCAATTTCAATCATTCTTCGACCCTTTCTTGCAAAACACCGTTCTTTCTGTTTGTTTATGCAAAAAAACGGGAGGACGCTCCGGACTGTTGTGCATTATTTTGCACAGCTTCATCCGTTTCTGCCCTCCAGAACATTCCTATATTCTCTTCGTTAACTTTCTTTGCGAAGATATTTTTTCTGTGATGTATCGCTCTGTGTATCGTCTGTCTGTGTATCCTGCTGCTCGTCATCCTCTGACTGCTGGCTGCCGTTATCTTTGGCCACATACAGCAGAATCAGATCGCTGCTGTTTTTGTTCAGCTCGGTGCCCGCCGGCGGTTCCGTACGGAAAACCTCTCCTGGTTCCACCGTACTGTTATCTCCTTCCACTACCTTCCAGCGTTTACCCATGCCTTCCAGCGTTGCGATGGCGTTTTCCATCGTTTGTCCCGACAGATTTGGCAGCTCCTGCGTCTCCGAACCTTTGCTGACATACAGCGTCACCGTTGTTTTTTTCTTGATCTCGGTACCGGAGCTGATCGACTGATCGACAATCATCCCCTCGGAAAAATCATCGCTGTATTTTTCCACCGTCTCAAAGTAATACCACTGCTGGTATCTTGCATTCGAGGTAACATCGGTCGCTTTGCGTCCGACAAAATTTTCCACCTTGTGCGGTTCTTCCTCCGTTGTCACTGGCTGCAGCTCGATCGGCTGACCGGTCTGATTTCCCAGCACATCCGACGTTTCTCCCAAAGAGGACGTCCAGCCGCCAATAAACAGGCGGTACAGCTGCGGCGCTCCCAAAACCAGCACCAGCAGTGTCGCCATCATGGTTACAACGATATATACGCTGCCCGTCTTTGCACGGGAAGTGCGTTCATCCTCCTGCGGCTCTGTCTTTTCTTTTATAAATTCTCCCTGTGCAGGAAACACCGCTGTCCGCTCGGTTTCATCCTCCATAGAGAATATCGCCGTATTGGACGAAGGCATCTCCAACAACTTCCTCATCAGGGTGTCTATGCTGTCGTAGCGTTTGCTGGTGTCCAACTGCATCGCCACATCCAGCGCTTCCGAGATGGTATCAGGGATGTTCTGATCCAACTGTGCCGCAAAACGCAAGGTGTCTTTCTTTTTGCGCTCCGGCGCTTCAGGCGGGACCACGCCGGTCAGAACCCGATAGGTTACTGCCGCCATCGAATAAATATCGGTCCAGACCCCCTGCCAGGCGTCCTCCTGATACTGTTCCGGTGCAGAATATCCCGCAAACAGCTCGGATTCCAAATCTCCCTGCGCTGTGCGAATCTCCGACAGGCAAAATCCTCGCAGGAAGGGCGTTCCTTCCTCATCGAGCAGGATGTTCTGCGGGCTTAGCCCCTGGTGGGTAATTCCCTTTTTGTGCAGATTGGAAAGCGCATTGTAAACCGGCAGCAGATAGTGCTTTGCCTTGCACCAGCTTTCCTTTCCGCCCTGCATCTGCAGATATTCCTCCAGCGTGCCCATCTCCCGATATTCGCTGACCACATAGACGGTGGCATTCTGTTCCAGAATCTGAATCATCGGAATCAGGCAGGCGTTGTCCTTCTCCGCCTGCAGTGTTTGATACAAATCCATAAACGATGCACGAAAATATTTAAAATTGGTCGCACAGCCTGCCAGCGGCTCCAGGGTGTTGCCATCCTGTCCGCGTCTGGCCATGTGGGCCGGAAAGAATTCCTGTACCTGTACCGTGTCGCCGATGATCGAGTCCTGCGCAAGATAAGTGATGCCCTCTCCGTTCTGGGAGATGGCACGCACGATGCGATATTCCCCGATACAGCTGTTCGGCACCAACGGTCGCCGCTCATGAGAACAGGTTTGTTGTGTCACCTGTGGGACTGCTGTTTTCTTTTCTTCCATCTCCTGTTCTCACCTCCGACTCCTATCAATGTAGTATAAATATACCAGTATTGCTGCCACTTGTCAAGTCACAACCGAAAAATCCGCTTCAAAAAGCCCGTTTTTAGGTGATTATTTTAAAAATTATACATATTCTCCCCGCTGTTTTTTGTCCGATTCTTTTCACTGTTTTAGAATCCACCCAGGCAGATTTTCTCCTCTCTGCACAGATAATCCTCCAGACACAGCTGGCAGAACTGCACCTGCCGCACATTCAAAAACGACATCAGCGTTTCCAGGATCAGCAGCTGTACAAATACCTTCTGTGGAAACTGTCCTGCTGCCTGTTCCAGCGCACCCAGCCAACGAAGCGACGGGTCACGCAGCAGCCAGAACAGCTGCCCAAACACCTCCCTGTCCAAGCAGAGCCGCTCACCGGTGCGTCCGCTGCTGCCGGAAAGCAGCTGCAAAAAGCGGGAAACTGCATCAAATCCCGAAGCCATCAGCTGAACACTCTGATGATGGTTCGGGCAGGAAGTCTGACGGAGCAACGCCAGAATCTTTCGGCGCATCTGCTCCTCTTCCAGCCGGTCAGGAATCAGTCTGCCATCGGTGGACGACGCAAAATTGCGCCATCCCAGTGGAAAACTTTCCTGCCAGAGCTGGCCGTCGAGATTGCCAAACAGCTGAGTGCTCAAATCTGCACTGTGTACTCCCATCGTGCAAACTTCCTGTCCCTGACACAGCTCGTTCATCGCCGCACAGGCGGCTCTCGCCTGCTCTGCACCGGAGACGGCGATCACCTTTTCTCCGATTGCCTCCTCCAATACCTGACGAAACGTCTCCTGCTCATAGCGCAGGACGCCATATCCCAGGCACACCACCTCGCCGCATCCCAGCCGGTGTGCCAGCTCGCTCATCGGACGCACCGCCTCCGCCAGCTTTTGTGGATCGGTGTGATGAAACTCGTCCCAAAAATCCCCTTCCTTCTCCCGACGGTACAGACAGTAGGGAGCCGCTCCCTCCGTCGTTTCCTCCACTGACAGGATGACACGGTCGCTGTACATGCCAATTTTTGCTCTGCGCTGCATACCAAAACCTCCTTGACTTTACGTTCGATTGTGCTGTATCCTGCTTTATTCTTTCCCTGCCTTTCCTGCTTTAATCAAATTTGGATATTTTCATTCCTGTTCGGCTGTGGTATCATCAAGGTAATGATTTTTATAATAAAGGAGCATTGCAAAACCATGAAGGTCCTGTTGACCGCACTCAATTCCAAATATATCCATACCAACCTTGCTGTCCGTTACCTGCACGAATTTGCCGCCGAGCGCGGCTATCAGAGCGAGATCGCCGAATACACCATCAACCAACACCTGCCGGACATCCTGGACGAGCTCTTTCGCCAGCAGCCCGACGTGCTGCTGCTGTCCTGCTACATCTGGAACATCGAGATGATGCTCGACCTTGCCGACGAATACCGGCGCATCTGTCCCGAAGTGACCATTCTCGCCGGCGGTCCGGAGGTCAGCTACAACAGCGAACAAATTTTACAGCAGAATCCGGCGCTCGACGGTGTATTTTGTGGCGAAGGCGAAGAGCCGTTCCTGGAATACATGCAGGCGCTGCACGGCAAGCGAGACCTGCACGAGGTTCATTCGCTGGTGTGGAGAGATCAAGACGGCAATATCGTCCGCAACCCATCCGCTCCGCCGCTGGAGATGGTACAGCTGCCCTTTCCCTATCCCGACCTCGATGCTGTTTCCGGCAAGATTCTCTACTTTGAATCGATCCGCGGCTGCCCGTTCCGGTGCAGCTATTGTCTTTCCTCGGTAGCCGGCAAGGTGCGCTATCTGCCGCTGCCACTGGTATTCGAGCGCTTACAGCGCTTTCTGGATGCCAAAGTCCACCAGGTCAAGTTTGTGGACCGCACCTTCAACTGCTCCAAGGAGCACACCATGGCCATCTGGAAGTATCTGGCAGAACATGACAACGGCGTCACCAATTTCCACTTTGAGCTGACCGCCCATCTGATCGACCAGGAGATGATCGACTTTCTCTCCACGGTACGGCGCGGACTGTTCCAGTTCGAGATCGGCGTTCAGTCCACCAATCCCGACACCATTCGGGAGATCCGCCGCACCACCGACACCGAGCGGCTGCTGGACATCTGCCGCACCTTGGACAAACCAAAGAACATCCATCTACACCTCGACCTCATCGCCGGATTGCCGTTCGAGGATTTCCAGAGCTTCGGACGCAGCTTTGACACGGTGATGCAGATTCGTCCTCAGCAGATGCAGATGGGCTTTCTCAAGGTGCTCAAAGGCTCCTACATGGCACAGGCTGCCGACAGTTACGGACTGGTGTACAGCCGCAAAGCACCTTTTCAGGTCATCCGCACCAACTGGATTTCCTACGCGGAGCTCATGCGTCTCAAGGACATGGAGTCGGTGGTGGAAGACTACTATAACAGCGGATTGTTCTCCAATCAGATCAGCTGGATGCTCGATCAGGAGGCGTCCTGCTTCTCCTTCTTCCTGGATTTCGGCGACTACCGCGTCCAACATGGTCTGCGGCTGATTCCACAGAATCTGGAGGATCGCTGCACCACTCTGCGCGACTACTATTTCGCGCGGCATCCCGAGCGAGCAGATCAGCTGCCGCTGCTGCATGACCTGTGCCTGTACGATCTGTGTCTGCACAGCAAACCGAAAAAGCTGCCTGACTGGGTCAGCGTCGAGCAGAATCTTCCCTTCCGCGATGCCATCCGCGATTTTTACCGCGACGAGCAAACCGCTGCCCGCTTCTTCCCAGCTTCGGATGCAGATTCCAAGCAGCTGGCGCGTCAATCCCATCTGCAAATCTTCTCCTTTGACCCGCGCACTTTGGAGCGAAAACCGACTGCACTGCTGTTCGATTACCACCAGCGTGACCTGCTGGGTGCTGCCACTGTTACCGACGTTACCAAACTGTTCTTTTAAACTTTTGCGGCTCCTCCGAATGATCATCATAAAACCTTTGTCTTTTTCCTGAATTTATGGTATTATTGTTGTGAAATTATTATAATTGCTATACAATTTATACGATATGCTCTATATTTTCGTATATTCCAGGGCATAAAATTGAGCAATTTATTGGCAATCGTAAGGAAAAACGAAAAAAATTATGTTTTCTTATTAAATCCATTGAAAAAATCTATCATTTAGCTGGAATTTTATTGAAAGTTGTGATATGATAGTGATATAAACAACTATTTTCACCAAAAATTCTTTTTCATTTGGATGATATTAGGAGGATCGCAGACGTGAACAACACTGGTTTTTCCAAGGGTGACATCTTGGTTCCCAATGTAGAAAACATGACTGCCTGGAGCGTCATTGCCTGTGACCAGTACACTTCCCAGCCGCAGTATTGGCATGAGGTGGCAGACTTTGTCAAAACCAAGCCATCTACATTGAACATGATCGTCCCTGAAATCAATCTGAACAGCGAGGACCTTGAACAGCACATCGCCGCTGTCAATCGTGCCATGCGCACCTATCTGCGCCGCCATGTCTTTTCCGAGGTTCATGATTATATTTATACCCGCCGTGTCCTGCACAACGGCAAAATCCGCCATGGTCTGATCGGTGTCATTGACCTGGAGCAGTATGAGTTTCATCCTGGCTCCAAAACCACCGTACGTGCCACCGAGGGTGTCATGCAGAACCGCATCGAGCCCCGACTGACCGTTCGGGATCTGGCTCCGCTGGAGGTTTCCCACACCATGCTGCTGGTGGACGACCGTGAAAACACCGTTTTCTCCTTTCTGGAGGAGGAACTCGACCAGATGCAGCCGCTCTATTCCTTTGATCTGATGAAGGACAGTGGCAGTATCAGCGGTTATCTGGTCACTCCACAGCAGAGCGAACGCATCGACCAGGCGCTCACTGCTCTGGCAACGATGGAGCAGATGGAGAAGAAGTACGGCATCACCGACAAGGGCATCTTTTTGTATGCCGTCGGCGATGGCAACAATTCACTCGCTACCGCCAAGCTGCACTATGATGCACTGAAAAGAACGCTGTCCGAACAGAAGCTGAAAAACCATCCGGCACGTTATACACTGGCAGAGATTGTCAACCTGCACGACGATTCGTTTGATTTTGAACCGATCAACCGTGTGCTCTTCGGTGTTGACACGGTCAACTTCCTGCACCAGCTGGGCAGACATCACCATGTCTCCTTTACACCACAGGAGGGACAGCAATATTTCGACTGCATCATCGGCGATGAAACCAAGCGCATCTGGATTGCAGATCCTTCGTCCAATGTCGTTACCGGTACAGTACAGAACTTCATCGACCACTATATTCAGGAGTTCTCCGGCAAGGTCGACTATGTTCACGGAGAAAATATCGTCCGTCAGCTGGCTGCACAGGTGGATAATATCGGCATCCTCTTCCCTTCCATCCCGAAACAGTCATTGTTTGAAACGGTACTCATCGACGGCACTCTTCCGCGTAAAACCTTCTCGATGGGTCAGGCCAGTGACAAGCGCTTCTACCTTGAATGCAGAAAAATTAAACCATAATTCAAAATGGAATCTGGACTATCCAGATTCCATTTTTTTATCGAGATTATCTATCGTTTCAATCTCAGTGGATGCTTGTGAGAAAAAATAAATCGTGATAAAATATTGTTAAAGGATACACAACATTTTGCACTGCCCCAAGGAGGGATCTGTATGGAATATGAAGGTCAGATCTGCCGTCCACCGATGGAAAAATCGTCCTATATGTTGCCGGTTGCCGTAGGCTGTTCCTACAACCGCTGCACATTTTGTACATTGTTTAAGCATCTGAACTATCGCCAGCTGCCAATCGAACAGGTGGAAGCCGAGCTTCAGCGGGTCAAGCAGGCCGGCGGCAATCCCAAAACTATTTTTCTGGGCGACGGAAACGCCTTTGGGCTGAAAACTGATCATCTGCTGCATATTCTGGAGATGGTACACAACTATTTTCCAGACTGTCAAATGGTCAATATGGATGCTACCGTCACCAATATCCACCAGAAATCCGACGCTGAACTGCGCCAGCTGTATGAAGCAGGTGTTCGCCGCCTGTATCTTGGCATCGAAAGTGGCCTGGACGATGTCCTTCTCTTCATGAAAAAGGACCACAACCTCGAACAGGCTTACCGCGAAATCCAGCGGATGCAGCAGGCAGGGATGGTCTTCAATGCGCACATGATGACTGGCATTGCCGGCAAGGGACGCGGCATTGAAAATGCGGAAAAGACGGCGGAATTCTTTAACCGCACCCATCCAGAACGGGTCATCAATTTTTCGTTGTTCCTGCACAAGCGCGCACCACTCTACCGCGAGGTAGAAGCCGGACGGTTTGTACCCGCCAGTGAAGTGGAAAACCTGCAGGAGGATCGCCGCCTGATCGAGCTGCTGGAGGTCCCAGGGCTTGTTTACGATGGATTCCACGACTTTCTGGAACTGCGCGTCAAAGGAACACTGCCGCAGGACAAAGAAAAGATGCTCGCCAAAATCGACCAGAAGCTTCTGGAATGTGAAGGCCAGCAGGAAACCTTTGCTATTGTCGCTTAGCACAGATATAAAAAAAGAACCGGCCTCACAAGGAGGTCGGTTCTTTTTGTTTGTGAAAAGAGATTAACCAGCAATTTCTGCCTGGTACTGTGCCAGCAGTTCCTGAGCTTTGCCCTCTTCGTATACCAGCTTGTTGCCAGTATCTACCAGTGGACTCAGAGTGGAGTATGCAGGCAGTTTCTGGCCAGCGTGTACTGCAATCAGGTCTTCCTGGTTGATAGCAGCCAGAACAGCTTTTCTCAGGGTAACGTTGTTCATCTGAGAACCTTCTCTGAGGTTGAAGATCATGTAGGAAACGCTGTTTGCCTCGATCTTGGTCAGCTGGAGGTTTGGATCAGATTCAACGGTGTCGTATTTGGTTTCTGGTACAGAGTACAGGCAGTGAACCTCGCCGCTTCTCAGAGCAGACAGAGCTGCGTCGTTGTCAGCGATGAATTTAACAGTGATGTTCTTGATTCTTGGAGCACTGTCGGTACCTGGCATGTAAGCTGGGTTAGCCTGGAATACAACTTCGTAGTCGTTCTTGTACAGCAGGATGTATGGACCAGAAGCCATCAGGTGGTTGTCGTAGGTGGAACCTTCGGTAACTACAGACTGATCGCCGTAACCGATATCGGTGTTTCTGTCGTAGGTAGCAACATCCCAAGTGTTGATGCTCTCAACCTGGTTTTTGCTAACGACACCAGCGGACTGGTGTGCCAGATAGTTCAGAACCTGTGGGAATGGCTCTTTGGTGGTAACTTTAACAACCTGGTATTTACCTGCTGCGTTGTCAACAGCGGTCTTGTCTGCAACCAGTTCAGAGATTGGAGTTGCAAGGCCTTCTTCCAGAGCTGCACGAACGGTGGTGTCGGAACCGGAAACTTTCTGTGCATCCAGAGCTGCCAGGTCGGTTACGATTTCGATGGTGTCCATGGACTCATGCAGAGTGTAGGTTCTGTGTTCTGGAACGGAGTTAGAATCTTTTGCTCTCTCGAGGGAGAATACAACGTCCTCAGCGCCTACCATTTCGCCGGAGTCAACAGCCTGTTTGTTCTCAACTTTTGCAAAGTTGACGTCGTCACGCAGGATGAAGTAGTATTCCTGGTTGCCTTCAGCGATTGCATGGTTGTAAGACAGGGAATCTTCAGAGGTGATCTGGTCGTCATCGGTCAGGTTAACCAGACGAACGTACATGTTGGTGTTGAGCATGTTGATCGAACCGTCGTTACCTTTGATTGGGTCGAGGGAGGTCAGAGTGCTCAGAGTCTGGGTCAGCAGGAGTGGGTCTGTTTCGTTCTTGGAAGAATCAACAAACTCGATATCTTCCCACTTCATAGAACGGGATTTGGAGATGTGTACAGATTCTGGAACCAGAACGGTGGTGTTAACAGCCTGAGCTTTGTAGCTGGTGTACAGTGGAACGATGTATGCGTTCTCTTCAACCAGTTTCTTTTCGAACTCAGCATAGGTACTTACGTACTCTTCTGGAGTCTCAGTACCAGCCTGTTCGATCAGAGCGTCGATCTCTGAGTCTGCAACTGGAGATTTGTTGTAGTCACCGCCGGTCTTGAACAAGCTCTTTACAGCGTAGTCAGGGTTACCAGTAACGGTAGTCCAGCCGGAAATTTCGATATCGAAGTTACCAGCAGCTTCCTGCGCCTGAGAGGAGCTGTAGTCTGGCTGCATGTTGAGCTCAACGTTGAAGCCTGCTTTGGTCAGCTGGTCACGGATAACGTTAGCGTCGGTCTCATTCGCGCTTGTGGTCAGCAGTTTGATGGTTACTTTGTCTCCACTAGCTGTGGTGCTCTCAGAAGTGGTTTCGCTGGAAGAAGTGCTTCCTCCTGTAACATCATCCTTGGTCTTGACGTTACAGCCGGTAGCTGTCAACATCATTGCAGCGCAGAGGAGAGCTGCTAAAATTCTTTTCTTCATTTCATTTCCTCCTTGATGATTTCCCTAAATTATATTTGAGACGGTGCGGAAAGCCGATCCCGCACCGTCCAAAGGGCAGGACTAGAAGTGCAGTTTGTTCTCCATCATTTCCTGATAGCGGTGACATGCTACGAAATGATTTGGCTGAACTTCCTGGAGAACTGGAGTCTTCTGGTGACAGATATCACATGCGAATGGGCAGCGTGGGCTGAAGCGGCATCCTTCTTTTGGATTGATTGGAGAAGAAATTTCTCCCTTGAGGATGATCTTCTTTTTCTTCTCACGAACATTGGTGGAAGGAATTGCCGACAGCAGAGCTACGGTGTATGGGTGCAGCGGATTTTTGAAGATGTCCTGTTTTGGTGCCTTTTCGATCATCTGACCCAGATACATAACGCCGATGTTATCAGAAATATGCTTGATAACCGACAGGTCGTGGGAGATGAAGATGTAGGTCAGACCCAGTTTTTCCTGAAGATCCATCATCAGGTTGAGGATCTGTGCCTGAACCGAAACGTCCAGTGCAGATACTGGCTCGTCACAGACAACAAACTTTGGATTGATGGACAGCGCACGAGCAATTACAACACGCTGACGACGTCCGCCGTCGAACTCATGTGGGTACATGTTGTACATTCTCTTTGCCAGACCTACCAGATCCATCAGCTCTTCAACGCGTTTACGGCGTTCCGCTTCTGTTTTATAGATATTGTGAAGCTTCAGAGGCTCCTCAATAATCTGTGCAATGGTAAAACGAGGGTTCAGCGAAGCATATGGATCCTGGAAAACGATCTGCATATGCTGACGCATTTTTCTCATTTCTTCCTTGTCAAACTCGGTGATGTCCATGTTGTTGTAGATGATTTTTCCATCGGTAGGCTCATGCAGACGGAGAATAACACGACCCAGAGTGGACTTGCCACAACCGGACTCACCAACGATACCCAATGTTTCGCCTTCCTTGATGGTGAAGGAAACATCGTCTACCGCATGGAGGTAGCCGTTCGGAACCGCAAAGTATTTTTTAAGATTGCGGACCTCCAAAAGTGTTTTTGCATCGTTCATCGATTATTTCTCCTTCCCCTCATGGAATAAATCAAAATGGCATCTGTAAGTATGACCATTTTCTCCGCGAACCGGAGGTGCCTCCTTCTTGCAGATCTCCTGGCAGTACTTACATCTTGGGTGGAAGTAGCATCCGCTTGGCAGTTTTGCCATGTTCGGCATCTGACCCTCGATTGGGATCAGTTTTTCGGTGTCCTCATCAATCTTTGGAATCGAATCGAACAGACCTTTGGTATATGGATGTTTGGTGTTCAGATATACCTGTTCAACGGTACCGATCTCGACGATCTCACCAGCGTAAACGATGGCTACACGGTCGCAGGTTTCTGCAACGACACCCAGGTCATGGGTGATCAGGATCAGGGACATGTTGAACTTCTTCTGCAGCTGCATGATGATTTCCAGTACCTGTGCCTGGATGGTTACGTCCAGTGCGGTGGTCGGCTCGTCAGCAATCAGCAGATCTGGATTACACAGCAGTGCCATGGTGATAACAACACGCTGTTTCATACCGCCGGAGAACTGATGCGGATAGTCGTTGAAACGGTCAGATTTTACACCGACGGTTTCCAGCAGCTCTTTAACCTGTTTTTCTGCCTCGGATTTGCTGCATTTTTTGTGCTGCAGAACAACCTCGGTCAGCTGATCGCCGATGGTCATAATCGGGTTCAGCGCGGTCATTGGGTCCTGGAAAATCATCGAGATACCGTTTCCGCGGATCTTCTGATTTTCTTTTTCGGTGTTGAAGATCATGTTCTTTCCTTCGAAGATGATCTCACCCTCGGTGATGATGCCAGGCGGATCTGGGATCAGCTGCATAATCGAAAGTGCAGTGGTGGTTTTTCCAGCACCGGTTTCTCCAACCAGACCGATACTCTCACCTTTCATCAGCTCAAAGCTGATGCCGTTGACCGCTTTTACAACTTCATCGTCAGTAACATAGTGAACATGCAGATTATTTACTTTTAAAATGCTTTCCATCTTTCCACTCCTATGTTATTTCAGTTTTGGATCCAGTGCGTCTCTCAAACCGTCGCCCATGTAGTTGAAAGCAAGTACCAGCAGGATGATTGCAAGACCTGGGTAGATTGCGAGGTATGGGTTGGTCTCAAGATATGTACTTCCTGCCTTGAGGATGTTGCCCCATTCTGGAACGTGTGGTTCAACACCAAGACCCAGGTAGCTCAGAGAGCTGGTAGAAAGTACCGCACCACCGATGCTCAGAGTAGCACGAACGATGATAGGTGCCAGAGAGTTCGGGATAATGTGTTTGAAAATAATGATGTGGTCTTTTGCACCGCAGGCTTTTGCAGCTTCAACGAATTCGCTGTTTGCAAGACCCAGAACACTGGCTCGGACGGTACGCGCATAGGTTGGAATCGAACCGATGGACAGCGCCATAATCAGGTTGAAGGTGCTGGTACCAAATGCAGCAACGATTGCGATAGCAAGCAGGATGCCTGGTACAGCGTACAGAACGTCGAGCAGACGCATGATGATGTTGTCGCTCTTGCCTCCGTAGAAACCGGAGATTGCGCCCAGTACACCACCGATGATGATCGGAACAACTGTGGTTGCAATACCAACAGCCAGAGAGATTCGAGCACCAAAGACGATACGGGTGAATACGCAGCGTCCGTAGTCATCAGTACCAAATGGATACTCAAGGCTTGGCTCAAGCAGCAGTGCGCTGTAGTTGTTGTCGGTTGCAATCGAGTAATCGAAGGTCAGGTAGCTGCACAGAGAGATGGACAGCAGAACGGTAACAACGAACATACCGATGATTGCCATGTTGTTGCGGAACAGACGGCGAAGTACTTCGATCCACTCAACGGAGATCTCATCGCCGGCATGTTTGATCTTGGTGATGATAACAAGACCCAGAAGCAGTGCAAATACGTTACCGGAAATTGCACTGACGATCAGCAGGTAGCCAATCGGTTTCATGTGTTTGTCCACATTTTTGCCATGAACAAATTTGTGGATCAGCAGCATAACAACTGCATAAAAGATTGTCAGACCAGCCAGTACGCCCATACCGAGCATGAAGGTGTTTGCTACGTACTCTTTAAAGAGGTTGAGCAGGGAAATCATCATGACGGTAAAGGAGGTCAGCACGGAGTAAATCGCAAGGTTGTACTCAATACCTTTGTCCTTTTTAATCAGGTTGAAGGCTGCAATTGCAATAAAGATGTTTGCGGTCAGTACAAACAGAAGCATGATAAAGCCCAGTTTGCGGGTAGCAGACGAAACTTCGCCTTTTTTCAGGATGTCCGACTTAATCTTAAAGGTCAGCAGTGCCTGAATAACAGTGGAAACAAGATAGATCAGCGAAGCCGATACTGTTCCCATATTGAACGACTGTGTTGCAAAGTCAAATGCTCCAAAAAGGATGACAAGGAAAATTGCAAAGGTGATACCTGTTGCAAAGGTGGCCGATTTATACTCGGTAAAGCGGCTCAGCTTTCTTTTCCTTTCTCTTTTCAGGTAACTTGCGTTGCTGTTGTTATTCATGGTAAACAAGTTCCTCCTTAATAGTTCTTCATTTTAGACTTGATTCGAGGATCCAGGAATGCATACAAAATGTCGACAACAAGGTTTGCAAGGCTGATGACAACAGAAACGTAAACAACACCTGTCAGTACAACTGGGATATCAGGAATAAACTGTTTGTCTACGATGTAGCTTCCGATACCGTTGATGTTGAATACCTTCTCTGTTACTGCCGAACCACCCAGCATACCGCCGAACTGCAGACCGACAACAGTAACGATTGGGATCATCGCATTGCCCAGTGCATGTTTGAGGATAACACGTTTGCTGCTCAAGCCTTTTGCCTTTGCAGTGGTGATGTAGTCCTGATTGATAACTTCCAGCATCGAAGAACGTGTCATACGTGCAACCGATGCGGACAAAGCGGTACCCAAAACGATCGCCGGCATGATCAAGGTTGTCCAGTCCGTTGCCGAATAGGTCGCTGGCAGCCAGTGGAGGTTGATCGAGAAGTTGAGGATCAAAACCAGACCGAGCCAGAAGTTCGGGATGGACAAGCCCAGCAGCGCAATCAGCATAAAGACATAGTCGAAGGTCGAATAAGGTTTTACAGCCGAGATGATACCGGATGGAATTGCCAGAATCAATGCAACAGCCAGCGAAGCAAAGGTTACCTGAAGGGTTACAGGGAATTTACGGCTGATTGCTTCCATAACAACTTCGTTACCTGCATAGGAACGACCCATATCCAGAGTAACAAGGCCTTTGAAAGCTTCAAACAGACGTACGATGTATGGCTGATCCAGACCGTATACGCGGTTGAATTCCACGATCTGTTCCTGTGTTGCTGTCTGACCCAGAATGTTGACTGCCGGATCCATTGGAGACATGTACAGGATGGTGAATACCAGGAATACTACGCCGAACAGTACGAAGATCATCATAACCAGACGTTCAAAGATGTATTTTGCATATGGATTGCTGTAGATCAGCAGCAGCAGGTACATTGGCAGCGAGGTGATGATCGAAAAGACCAGGAAAGCATTGTTCTGCAGCAGGTCTTTCATAACACCCAGCAAAGTGATTGGACGATAGTTCTTTTTGTACTCCTCGTCCTCCTGCAGGCGCCTTTCAACCAATTTGTTCAGTTCTTTTTCAAATTCGCGCTGAACATTCTTTTCAAAGTCACCCGACTCTTTCTTGAAGAAAGCTCTCTTGTTTTCAAGGAACATCCTTGTCTCATTGTACAAGGCCTGTTTTTCTCCGCTTTTTTCCAATTCAGCCAGAATACGGGCTCTAATTTCTGAAGTTTTATCCGTCTTTGCGTAACTGCTCTTCCGTGCACAGTACACAATGAAGGAAACTAAAAATGTTGGAAGTCCCAGCAGGAATAAAAATACTCGATACAAGGGCTTCTTGAATATTCTGTCAAGAATATTCGTCATTTTCTTCTTCATTTCATATCCTCCTAAGATGAAATTGAAAGGCTATCCCTGTCCCAGCAAAAAAATATTCTTCCGTTCTGCTCCCCTGTTTACACGCCTTATTGAAAAATTCAAACCGTCTTTCATCTGTGGGATCTTGATATCCTGTTGTTTTGCTTGCAGACAGCCTGCAGTCAAAGCAACACTTTTTTGCCACATGCTTATTTTTGTACCTGACAGATACAAGTTAGAAAGACCGCCTCTTTTCTTTCGCCAACCCAGACGTTTACCCCCAAAACAGTCCATCGAAAAATACACTGCTGAACGCAGAAATCCTTTGTATTTAGTTTATTAAAAAACATGTTCAAAATCAATAGTTTTTTAAATATTTTTAAAAGATTATTAAATATGATAATATTCTTGAAAATTATCGTAAAAATATCCCAAAAAAAGTTTTTTTAGGCCACTTTATGCAAAAAAATACATGCAAAATCTAGGATATTTCACGATGCTTTTGTCGCTCTCAAGCTGTATTATCAATAACATTTGTAATATACTTAGAATTTTTCTATAAATATTTTTGATTTCCTACAATCTAATATATTAGTAACAAAAGCATCTTTATCCACTTATTCTAGGCTATTCTCCGCCTATTTTTGTCCAGTAAAAAGCGTGCTTATCTAAGTTTTGCGCATTTGCCATTTTCTCCAAAGAGCGCACGATATTCTAAAACTCGATCAGTTTAAAGGACGAAATTGCCCGAATTTATTCACAAACTTTCATTGTAAACATCGTTTTAATTACACAAAAAAAAGAGTGAGTACAAAGCATACTCACTCTTTTTTTGCATCAGCAAAACGGGTTATTTTGTCGTTCAGAACACTGCTGAGCGACGAAGTCCATCATTTCCTCAGGGGTTGGGATTTCGCCCTTACGGGGAACCAGTTGCTGGAACTGTCGAGTTTGTTCATCCTGCGGGTTTTCATAGGCGAAGCGGATTGCCTGTGCCATATCCTCACGCACCTGCTGAGGAGTAACGCCATTTTGTTTTGCCAACTTTTCATAGATTGCCTGATACTTATTCTTCATTTTTTGCCCTCCCCATCAATGTTACACCATTCTATAGCATTGATTAACATATTATTATAAATT
>NZ_CALXIN010000020.1 GCF_944388365.1 uncultured Negativibacillus sp.
TCGTCCAGAACAGCTTCCATCTTGTCGGTATCGGTAACCATGTATGGGGAGATGTAGCCGCGGTCAAACTGCATACCTTCTACAACTTCGGTGTAGGTTTCAGCGGTCTTGGATTCTTCCAGAGTGATAACGCCGTCAGCAGAAACTTTTTCCATTGCCTCTGCGATCAGTTTACCGATCTCCTCGTCGCCGCAGGAAACGGTAGCAACTCTTGCGATATCAGCGGAGCCGTTTACCTTCTGGGAGTTAGCGATAACAGCTTTTACAGCGGTGTCAACAGCTTTCTGGATGCCTTTTTTCAGAACCATTGGGTTTGCGCCGGCAGTAACATTCTTCATACCTTCGCGAACCAGAGCCTGTGCCAGCAGGGTAGCGGTTGTAGTACCGTCGCCAGCTGCATCGTTTGTTTTAGTAGCAACTTCTTTTACCAGCTGTGCGCCCATGTTTTCAAATGGATCGGACAGTTCGATTTCTTTTGCAATGGTAACACCGTCGTTGGTGATCAGTGGTGCACCAAATTTTTTGTCCAGAACAACGTTGCGTCCCTTTGGACCCAGGGTAATTTTTACGGTATTAGCCAGCTGGTCAATACCTTTCTGCAAAGATTTTCTTGCTTCTTCGCCGTATGCGATTACTTTGGACATGATAACATAACCTCCAGTACATTAAAAACAATCAATCAAAACGATGTGAATGGAATTATTCAACAACTGCCAGGATGTCGGACTGACGCAGGATGGTGTATTCTTCGCCGTCAACCTTTACCTGTGTGCCGGAATATTTGCTCAGCAGAACCTTCTGACCAACAGTAACAACCATCTTTTCTTCATGGCCGTCAACAACACCGCCAGGACCAACAGCAACGATTTCTGCGATCTGTGGTTTTTCCTGTGCAGCAGCTGCCAGAATGATGCCGCTCTTGGTGGTTTCTTCAGCCTCTACCATTTTTACAACAACTCTGTCAAGTAATGGTTTGATGTTCATGACTGTATTCCTCCATATAAATGAAATAAAATAATAAACAATGTTGTTTCAAACGAAACTTTTTAAGTTTTGGCACTCGGTATCTTTAAGTGCTAAATGTATTGTACCTCATTTCCAGAAAAAATCAAGGGATTCCAAAAGAAATTCATAAACAAACGATAAAATTAACATTTTGTTCAAATTATGGATAGAATGCTGCCGTCAATCACCAAAAATCCGTCGAAGACGTTTACAAAAAATTATAAGACCAGCGTAGGAAAGAGGGTGAATTTTGCGCCGATTTGTGGTAGGATACAACTATCAGAATATTTCTCTCAGGTGTGAAATAGAACCGAGAGGAAAAGGAAATTGCTTTACAAATAAAAGGAAGGAAACAGAATGGTAAAAGATAGATGGACACCCAAACAAACACTGTTTGTGCTTTTGGGAATATTGTTCTTTCTGATGGGACTGGCAGGTGCTGTTCTTGGCGTCTTTAATGTCGGTTCCGGTTTGCTGTGTGGATTTGGATTGTTTTTATCGGCGATTGTTGTTGTCGAAAGAAAATGGGGACGGAGGGAAAGAGTGCTGACAGTTTTTGCGATATTGATGGCAGCGGTGCTTGTTGTGCACGCTGTTGTATGGAACTATTTTGCCTATGGACGCAAGCCGCAGACCAGCGGCGAAGCCACGGTCATTGTGCTGGGATGCAAGGTCAACGGCGACCAGCCTTCTCTGATGCTGCAGCGCCGTCTGCTGGCGGCCAGGGACTATCTGCTGCAGAATCCACAGGCGAACTGCGTAGTGTCCGGTGGAATGGGCGACAACGAAACCAGCACCGAAGCCAGTGTGATGAAACAGTTTTTGATTGACAACGGCATCGAGGAATCGCGCATCTATGAGGAGGACCGCTCCACCAACACCGATACCAACATCCAAAATTCGCTTGCACTGATAAAGCAGGAGGACTTAAGTGAAAATCTGATTGTCTGCACCGATGGATTTCATCAGCTGCGGGCGTGGCTGTACGTCCGCCGGTATGGAGCAGACGCCCTCGCGATTTCGGGACGGACGCCGGTGCTGGTCATTCCCTCGTATGCTGTGCGGGAATTGTGCGGCATCCTGAAGATGTTTTTGATCGGATAGCGGGAGATTTTGGAGGAATCTGCACAAAAGTATGGGGACAACGGTAGAAGATTTTGAGACGCTAGCCTCTGTTCAATCGGGCTGTGATTTGCTATAATGAGGGGTAAAGGATGGAAGGAGGTAGATTCTGCCCTTCCTGCTTGTGATTTTATGAAAAAGATGGAGGTGTGTCAGGATGGCAAAGGTTACTTTGATAGCCCATACACCCGACCCCGAAAAACTTGTTGCTGCCTCGGCAAAGCTCTGTTACAGTCCGGCAACCATTGAGGATCTGATGGACGGATTGGACGAGGAAAAAACAACCGGCTTTTTGCAGATGCTCAGCGACTTTGGCCACCAAAGCCCGATCGAACACATCAGCTTTACCTTTGGCATTGAGGAGGTCTCCCGCACACTGCTTGCGCAGATCACCCGCCACCGTATTGCATCCTTTTCGGTGCAGAGCCAGCGGTATGTCAAGGAAAAGCAGTTTTCTTTTGTGACACCACCGCAGATTGCCGCCGATCCACAGGCCAGCGAGCTGTATCAGCAGGCGATGCGTTCGGCGCACGAGCAGTATCTGCAGCTGACTGACATTCTGCAGAAGAAAAACTTTGAACAGCTGATCGCAGAGGGCGTCGACGAAAAGCGCGCCCGCAGCATGGCGGAAAAACGTGCGATTGAGGATGCGCGCTTTGTGCTGCCAAACGCCTGCGATACCAAGATGATTCTGACTATGAACGCACGCAGCCTGCTTAACTTTTTCCAGCTGCGCTGCTGCAACCGTGCACAGTGGGAGATCCGCGACGTCGCCACCCAGATGCTGCATCTGGTGCAGCCGATTGCGCCGACCATCTTTGCCAAAGCGGGTCCGGGCTGTCTGCGCGGACCATGTCCGGAAGGAAAGATGACCTGCGGAAAGATGGAACAGGTGCGGGCTGAATTTTTGAAGAAAAACAGCCGATGCTAAAGAGAGAATACCATCAGGAGAGGACGGACCCTGTATGAAGGGGAAACTGATTATTATCGAAGGTCTGGACGGCAGCGGAAAGAGCACGCAGATAGAACTGCTGCGTCAGCGCGCCAAGCAGACCGGCAAACAGGTGCGTCAGATCAAGTTCCCAAACTATGAGGAAGATTCCTCGGCGCTGGTCAGAGCCTATCTCAGCGGCGAGCTGGGAACGCTCGATCAGGTCGGAGCCTATGCGGCCTCGGTGCTGTACAGCGTCGACCGCTATGGTACCTGGTGCCGCCACATGCGCGACGACTATGCGCAGGGATGTGTCTTTTTGCTGGATCGCTACACCACAGCCAATATGTATCATCAGGCGACCAAGCTTCCAAAGGACCAGTGGGATGCGTATCTGGGCTGGCTGGAGGATCTGGAGTACGACAAAATGGGACTGCCAAGACCGGATCTGGTTTTGTATCTGGATATGCAGCCGCAGACCTCCCGCAAACTGCTGGAAAAACGCTACCACGGCGATGAGAGCAAAAAAGACCTGCACGAGGCAAACTTCCAGTATCTTCTTTCCTGCCGCGAGGCAGCACTCTATGCAGCAAAGCGCTGCGGATGGAAGGTGCTGTCCTGCTGTGATGGAGAGCAGCCGCTGCCTATCGAGCAGATTGCGGAGATGATTTGGGAGCAGGCAGCGCCCTATCTAAAGTAAATAAAGAAAGGAAAAAGATGCCGATATCACTCGGCGACCTTTCCGAACAGTTGTGAAGGAAATCTATATGTACACTATTACACCGATGACCCGACCTCTGGCACAGCAGATCTCCCACTGGAAGTATGAAGGGGAGTATGCGCTGTACAGCTTTACGCCGGATGAGGAGACAATGGCGGAGCTGATGGATGGCAGCTATTTTGCCTGCCAGCAGGACGGGGCGTTGATTGGCTATTTTTGCTTTGGTGCATCCGCAAGAATTCCGCTTCAGCCGCACGAAGCGACTGTCTATGAACCCGACCTGCTGGATTTTGGTCTGGGGATGGACCCTGCACTGTGTGGACAGGGCAGAGGAAGCAGCTTCATGCAGGCAGGACTTGCATTTGCACAGGAAAAGTTTCAGACATCAAATTTTCGTCTGGCAGTAGCGGCGTTTAACCAGCGGGCAATCCATCTGTATCAGAAGATGGGCTTTGTTCGACGCTGTCAGGTTCATCACCGCTTTTCGGGACAGATGTTTGAAATCATGACAAAGCAGCCAAAAGACGCAGATTAAAAGAAAGGATCGTTTGCTTGGATTTTCACAGAATTACCTTACAGGACAAAGAATGGATGGAAGAACTGCTGGGATACTCCGATTACAACAGCTGTGAATACAGCTTTACCGACCTCTTCAACTGGGGACATGTTCACCAGACAGAGGTCGCCAGAATGAATGATTATGGTGTCATTCGCAGCGGTTTTAAGGAGTTTTCCTACCTTTATCCGTTTGGACGTGGAGATGTGCGTCCGGTCATCGAGGAGATGGCGGCAGATGCACGGAAAAACAATGTCAATTTTACTGTTTCGCTGATTCTGGAACCGATGAAACAAGAGCTCCAAACAATATTCCCTGGTCGTTTTACCTTCACCGAGGAACGCGACTATTTTGACTATATCTATGAGCGGGAATCGCTGGTGGAGTTAAAAGGCAAAAAGCTGCATGCAAAGAAAAATCATCTGAATGCCTTTAAAACATCTAATCCCGATTGGAGTTTTGAACCGATTACCCGAGAGAATATTGACGAATGCTGGCAGATGAATCAGCTGTGGAACGAGCAAAATGAATTGTCGCTGGGCAGCGGACTGCTGAAGGAGCAGGCGGCACTGCGCTCGGCGTTCGACCACTTTTTTGAGGAGGAGTTGGTGGGTGGACTGATCCGCACCAATGGCCGCATTGTAGCCTATTCGATCGGCCATCCGCTCAACAGTGACACCTTTGTCGTCCATTTTGAAAAGGCATTTGCCGATGTTCGCGGCGCCTATCAGATGATTAACCAGCAGTTTGCGCTGCACTGCTGTGAAGGTTACCGCTATATTAACCGAGAGGATGACACCGGATTGGAGGGACTGCGCAAGGCAAAACTGTCCTATCTGCCGCAGATCCTGCTCAAAAAATATGATGCAAAACTTGTAGAGACGTTATAAAAAACAGAGGGAGCAACCGATGGAACAGATCAGATTTGTGACAGCAGGGGACAACAGTGCAATCGAACAGATGAAAAAAATCTGGCGGGAATGCTTTGATGCGGACGACGCCTATTTGCAGCTGTATTTTTCCACCCGCTATCGTGCCGACCAGACGCTGGCCTTTTATGATGACGACCAGCTGCTTGGGATGCTCACATTGCTGCCCTGCACCTATCGGGGACAGTGGCAGGGCAGAGAGCGGCTGTATCGTGCGTATTATCTGTTTGCTGTGGGAACGCTGCCTGCGGCTCAGGGCCGACAGATCGCCACAAAGCTGCTGACTGCTGCCGATGAGTGGATGCAGCAGCAGGGAGTAGAGATGGCGCTGCTGGCGCCAGCCGAACAAAGTCTGTACCACTTTTATCAGAAGCGAGGCTATGAACCCTGGTTTACCCGCTGGCAGCAGACCTTTCCGCCAAAGCAAACCGCCGACGCAGCACAGGGATTTGTGCTGACGCCGCTGTCCGATGAGGAATACTGGCAGCATCACTGCCGGTTGATTGGGCAGGACAGCATCCTGTGGCCGCAGAATGCCATGGCGTTTGCTGCAGGAGAAAGCCGGTTGTATCACGGCGGCATCTATGCACTGACACGTCAGGGCAAGCAGTGCGGTATCTGCTATCTCTACCGCTATCAGCCAAACGAAGTGATCGCCAAGGAGCTGCTGCCTGAACCAGGAGAGGACGTCTGGACACTGACCGAGGCGCTGCGCGGAATGTTTTCACAGGCACAGGTACAGGTGCGCCTGACGGCACAAGCCCAGAAGGAAGCAGAATGGGCGGGAATGGCCAGATTCTATCTGCCGCCGTCGCAGCAGCCGCAGCGTACCGGACAGGCTTATCTGCCGTTTATTCTGGATTAACAAAAAGAAAGTTTGGTCAAGGTCAGCGCGGTGTCCAGTGCTGTCTTTGACAGAAAGCAGAGAAACCCAAGGAATTATAGAAAAGGAGCTGAATGGTATGGTAACTGTATTTCTTGCAGAAGGATTTGAAGAGATGGAAGCACTGGCTCCGATTGACCTGCTCAGACGCGCAGGCATTCCAGTACAGACCGCAGCAGTCGGCACCGATACAGGGGTGCATGGTGGCCGCATTGTGACCGGTTCGCACGGAGTTTCCTTTTTGTGCGATACCACTGCTGCTCAGATTGAGCCGGAAACGATGGAGATGATCGTGCTGCCAGGCGGCAAAAAGGGCACCGAGAATCTGGATCGCTCTCCGATTGTTGACCGCTTGCTTGCCTATGCTGACCAGCATGGAATCTGGGTGGGCGCCATCTGCGCAGCACCGTCCATTCTGGGCAAACGCGGTTTGTTGGATGGTCGTCAGGCGACCTCCTACCCTGGTTTTGAGCCGGCAGGCGCCGTTTATACCGGTGCTCCGGTGGTTATCGACGGTAAATATGTGACCGCCCGCGGCGCAGGAGTCTGCCTGGAATTTGCGCTGCAGCTGATCACCTGCCTGAAAGGACAGGAGGCGGCCCAGGCTGTAAAGGATGAAATCCAATGCCAAAAGTAGATTTGAGGTTATATAAAAAGGAGATCCGCCAGCAGATGCGCAAGATCCGCCGCGAGATGCCAAAAGAGGTGGCAGAGCGCAAGGATCAGGCCATCTATGAGCGGCTGATCTCGATGGAGCAGTACCGCGCGGCGAAAACGGTGGTGGCCTATGTTTCCAAGGAGCTGGAAGTGGACACCCTGCGCCTGCTCAAAAAGGCGTGGGAGGATGGAAAACAGGTAGCGGTGCCTCGCTGCGTGGAAAACACCCGCCTGATGAATATGCATCTGATTACCGGAATGGAGGACCTGCAGGAGGGAGCCTATGGCATTCTGGAACCGCGGGAGGATCTGCCGATCTTGCAAAAGACAAAGAACGCAATCTGTATCGTTCCGGCATTCTGCAATGATTTTCGTGGCTACCGCGTGGGGTATGGGGGCGGTTACTATGACCGTTACCTGTCAGGATTTGAGGGGGTAAAAATCGGCATCAATTATAGCGACTGTGTGCGCCCAAGATTGATTGGGGGACGCTATGATGTGCCTATCGACGTGCTGGTGACCGATCGGTATATCCGCAGATGCCGGCCGTCGGTACATCGCTTCAAACATAAAAAAATCCTGAGCAGAGGACGAAAGGAGACACAACATGAGGAATGAGAAGGACAGGGAGGAACTGAGCCGCTATTTTGGCAGCCATCCCAAGTCAAACAGCTCCAAAAAAGGCGGTGACGACTTTTTTGGCGATCAGACCATGCAATTTTTTGATAATACGCAGGACGAGGACGACGAGGATATGAAGGTCGTTTCGGATGGGTTTGATGACTTTGCAGGCTATGACGAATCGGACGCCAATCGACGCCCTAAAAAACGCCGCGGTCAGTCCAAGCTCAGCCGTTTTGCACAAAGCTTTGTTTTGATCTGCGTGTTTGTGGGTATTGCAATCTTCCTGGCCTATTTTGCGCTGACCAGTGCCAGCGATCTGCTGGGTCTGGGTCAGACCGATCAACAGATTGAAGTCACATTGACCGAAGAACAGGCTGCATCGCTGAGCAAAACAGCGGATGTCCTGAAGGATAACGGCGTTATCACCCACAAATTTGTCTTTGAACTGTATGCAAAGCTCAAGGACAAGGAGGGCACCTTCCTTGCAAAAACCTTTGTCCTCAACAATAAGTGGGGATATGACCAGATCATGAGCCACCTGTCCGATGACAGCGAAGAGTCGGATATTGTCACCATCACCTTTACCGAAGGTATGACTGAACGTCAGATCGGAGAACTGCTGGAAGAAAATAATGTCTGCACCGCGCAGGAATTTTATGATGCGCTGGAAAACGGCGACTACGACAGCTATGACTTTGCCGGACTGGTACCGGATGACGAGCTGCGTTTCCGCAAGTATGAGGGCTATATCTTCCCTGATACCTATGAGTTCTACACCAACATGAATCCGGAGGAGGTTGTCTACAAGTTCTTCCAGAACTTTGATAACCGTGTGGACAGCGAGGTAATGCAGCAGATCCGCAACCTGCCAAATGGATTGGGCGAGCTGGACAATCTGATCACCCTTGCCTCGATCATCCAGAAGGAAGCAACCGACCTGGAGAACATGAAGATGGTTTCGTCGGTATTCCACAACCGTCTGAACAACAGCGCAAACTATCCGTATCTGCAGTCGGATGCAACCACCAACTATATCCGCGATGATATCCGCAGCTTTATGACCGAGGATAATCAGGAAATGTACGACGCGTACGATACTACCAAGGTGGTAGGTCTGCCGGTAGGTCCAATCTGTAACCCTGGTATGGATGCAATCGAAGCTGCCATCAATCCGGCAGATACCGATTACTACTACTTTGTTTCGGATGATGCTGGCAACTATTATTTTGCAACCACACTGCAAGAGCATGAGGCGAACATTCAGAAGGCTGAGCAGGTCAATGCACAGCTGGAAAAAGAAGCTGCAGTGGAGGAAACCGGAGAATAAACAACTACAACCTCAGACCACGGACGGTCTGAGGTTGTCTTGAGTCAATGACGGAGGAACAACATGGCAAATACACACTATCCCGAGGTGCTGGCACCGGTCGGGGATTTTGAACGACTGACCTATGCGGTAAACTACGGCGCAGATGCAGTCTATCTGGGCGGAACAGCCTTTGGAATGCGTGCTTCATCGGCAAACTTTGACTTTGATACCATGAAAAAAGCAGTGGAATATGCACATGCACGGGATGTCAAGGTCTATCTGACCTGTAATACTCTGCCGCTCAACAGTGAAGTGGAAGAGCTGGCGGACTATCTGCGCAACGCACAGACTGCGGGCGTGGATGCGGTGATCGTTGCGGATATCGGTGTACTGATGGAGGCAAAGCGCGTCATTCCTGATGTGGATGTCCACATCTCCACGCAGACCGGCATCGTCAACTATCTGACTGCCAACGAGCTGTATAAGCTGGGCGCCAAACGAGTTGTGCTGGCAAGGGAGCTGCCGCTGGACGACATCCGCCGCATCCGTGACAAGACACCGCCGGAGCTGGAGATTGAAACATTTGTCCACGGCGCAATGTGCATGTCCTTTTCGGGCAGATGCCTGCTGTCCAACTATCTGGTGGGACGCGATGCCAACCGTGGCGAGTGCGCACAGCCTTGCCGCTGGGGCTATCATCTGGTCGAGGAAAAACGCCCTGGTCAGTATTTTCCTATCTTTGAGGATGAAAAGGGAAGCTACATCCTCAATGCCAAGGATATGTGCATGATCGAACACATCGACAAGGTGATCGACGCCGGCGTCACCTCCCTGAAGATCGAGGGCCGTGCAAAATCTTTCTATTATGTGGCAGTGGTCACCAACGCCTATCGTCAGGCGGTTGATCTGTACAAGAAGGACCCGAAAAACTTCAAGCTCCCATCCTGGCTGGAGGAGGAAACCCGAAAGGTCAGCCACCGCCAGTATTCCACCGGATTTTACTTTGGACGTCCAGAGCAGGGACAGTACTATGAAAACGGCGGCTATGTCCGTCAGTGGGATGTTGTTGCTGTGGTGGATAAAACCGAAGGGGATGTACTTTACTGCACCCAGCGCAACAAGTTCTCGGTGGGAGAAGAGGTGGAAATCCTCTGCCCATCGACCAGTGAGTATCAGCGCCCGCTGGTATATCAGGTGACCAGCATCACCGATGCAGAGGGCAATGCACGTGAATCGGCAAACAATGCGATGATGAAGTTCACCATGCCGGCAAATGGTCTGCACCTGCCGCAGGGAGCGATTATCCGACGCGCCGCAAAGGATTAAAGAAAAGAGGCAGAAGATATGTTGGAGTATAAATTTGACACCCAGTTGCTGATCGAAGGCTGCAAACCCAGCGAGGACGAGCTTAACGATTATATTATCGAGCACTTCCAGGGAGATTGTCTGTTGGTAGTGGGAGATGAGGAGCTGATGAAGCTGCATTACCACACCAATGAGCCGTGGAAGCTGCTGGAATACTGTGCGACGCTGGGCGAAATCTTCGACATCGTCGTGGAGAATATGGAGCGCCAGTCCGAACATCTGCATGGTTAATCAATAAGAGGTTTTTGTAAAACCTCGGAAGCAATGAAAAAGGTCCCGCCGGAACAAGTCCGACGGGACCTTTTTAAAAGGAAAAAACCAGGATGTCTGTTTTAGGCTTGGCGCTTAACTTTGTTGTAGCCAATAACGGCAGCGCCAATCGCACCTGCATACTGTGACAGCGGCGAGGTGTGAACCGGAATCTTCAAATAGCTTTCCAGTGTGGAGCGGAAGATCTCAAACTGAGCAAGTCCGCCGCTGAAGAAAATGTCACCGGTCAGGTTAAGTTTTTGTGCAAAGAAGGAGGTGCGGCGGCAGATCGAATTGATGATGCCCAGCGCAATATCTCCCTTGTCAGCGCCCTTGGCGAGCAGGCTGACGATTTCACTCTCTGCAAAGACGGTGCACATGCTGGTGATGTTGATTGGTTCGTGGCCTTCGACAAAGGAGTCGATGTTTTTGATGTCCTCCTCCAGGATGCGCATCATCACTTCGATGAAGCGGCCGGTGCCGGCAGCGCATTTGTCGTTCATGATAAAGTCAACGACGTTCAGTCCGTTGTCCAGCAGGACCGCCTTGCAGTCCTGACCGCCGATGTCTACAACAGCGCGGATGGTTGGATTCAGAAAAGCAGCGCCGCGGGCATGGCAGGTGATTTCGGTGATCTGTTTGTCTGCTGTTTCGAGAAGTTCACGGCCGTAACCGGTGGATACGGTGTAGGCAACCTCATCGTTGTACAGCGACTGATAGAGTTTGTGAATGCTGTCTCTGGGATTTGCCGAGGTCGGCAGGATGCCGGTGCGGACAATCTTTTCTCCGTCGAACAGCACACCTTTGGTGGTGGTGGAACCAGAGTCAATTCCTAATGTGAACATGGGCACTCTCCTTACAGCATCTCGATAAATGCAGCCATACGGGTGTTGAGCTGACCGATGTCCGAGGTGGAGTAATCGGTTTCGATTGCCATGTATGGGATGCCTTTTTTCTCGTTGACAAAGCGTTTGATGCTCAGGGCTTCTACGTTGTAGGTGTGGCAGGCCTGGAGGGTGACTTCAACAACAGCGTCGATGTGGAATTCGTCGATCAGACGATCCAGCAGCTCGATGCGGTTGCGGTTTGGTGTCATGACCGAGCAGCCAATGCTCAGGTAACGCTCTGCAATCGCCGCGTAAACGTCTGGATTGCTTTCGTCAACCTCTCTGTCGAAGGATTTTGCACCCGAGCAGTTTTCGAAGCAGACAACATGACCGCCGTTTGCCTCGATCGCCTTGACGCATTTGTCCGCGCCGCCGCCGAGCGGACAGCCGGTGACCAGAATACGAGGAGCCTTTGGATATTTGTTGGGGTTCTGTTCATATTCTGCCTTGATCTTTTCAACCAGCGCATGAATTTCCCCTGGCAGAGCTTCTTTGTCGAATTTATACGCGGAGCCGTACAGCACCTTGAACATATCCTGACCGAGCAGCGGAACCGGTTCCAGCTTCATCAGAGAATAGAATTCTTTCATCGCGCGGCGGACCTTGTTCATGATGCGGATTTGTTTGCGAATGTCATCCTCGGTGATGGTGGTTCCAAAGTGAGATTCCAGCTTTTCTTTGAGCTTGATGACCTCCTTGGTCCACAGCTCCAGTGCGATCGGACTCTGGGAGTTTGGAAGCTCCATGGTGTAAACAGGCTTAAACTCGCCCAGATACTCATACATTTTCTTTTTGCCGTCGCAGGTGGTTTCACCGACGATCAGGTCGGAGAAGTAGAAATAAGGGCACTTGTCTGTCTTGGCAAAACCATAGCTGGATTTGATCAGCGGGCACAGATTGCGAGGCAGGTCCTTTTCTGCATCAGGAATGGTTTCATCCGATGTGGAACACAGACCGACAACACATGCACCCATTGCCAAAGCGATTTCCTGTGGGAAGTAGGTGCAGAAGGTTCCAACAAAAGGAATGTCTTTCTGCTTCAGCTCATAGGCTGCCATGAAAGATTTTTTGCGCATTTCCCCAAAGTCATTGAAGATTTCGGGCAGCTCTTTTTTAATTTGCATAGAAACATCTCTCTCTCTTTATTTGGACGACAGAACAGTGCGATTGTTCGATTCTGCAATGTCATTTAACCAATTTGGCGTTGATAAGATAAGAGTATGAAAAAAGGCGAATAAAGTCAAGCAAACAGCGATTGATATTTTTGATGCATTTTTGTTGGTTGATTGCTTTTACAAATACGAAGAGGTGTCCGTTGTAGAATGGGAATATTTTTTGAAAAAGAATGGGAAATTCTTTTGTATAAAAACCCAAGATGCTTGTCAGAAGAAAAACAATGGTGTATCATAGGGATGGGAAACAACATTT
Organism: uncultured Negativibacillus sp.; assembly: GCF_944388365.1. Taxonomy (GTDB): domain Bacteria; phylum Bacillota; class Clostridia; order Oscillospirales; family Ruminococcaceae; genus Negativibacillus. Next base: position 12,667 of record NZ_CALXIN010000020.1, read on the forward strand.
GACTGGGGAAAGGAAGATGGCGATGCTCAAAAATTATCTGGATCGACAGGCAGTAAAAATGTGTTCGGCAAAAGACTGGCAGGAAGCGATTGAAAAAGCGGCGCAGCCACTGATAGAAGAAAAGAAGATTGAGCCGGCCTATCTGCAGCGGACATTGGAAAATGTCCGACAGCTGGGCGCGTATATCGTGCTGGCGAAGGGAATTGCGGTGGCACATGCACGTCCAGGGGAGGACGTTTCTGCAAGCTGTGTCAGCATGATGGGACTGGAACAGCCGATTCCTTTTGGCCATAAGCAGTATGACCCTGTGCACATTGTTCTGATGATGGCAGCACCGGACGATACAGCACACATTCAGCTGATGATGGAGATCGCACAAAAGCTTAGTCAAACCGAAGTGATGCAGGCGCTGGAAAAAGCAGAAAATGAGGATCAGCTCTTTGCAGCGATGACATGGGGCGAAGAATAAAAACACACCGGCAGACAGAGATGGACTGCCGGTATTTTTTTACCTTCCAATAGGAAAGTGTTGTGAATTTAATGCAAGGTAAGGTGGGGGCTGGTCCCAAAATGACAGCAGGGAGGTTTCACAAATCGGGACAGAGGTGGGAGGACCGGTCGATTTTTACGGGATTTTGCGGAAATTTTATTCGATGTGTGAAAAAAGTACACAGGTCATCTCTGCCATAAAATTCGTGAACAAATGGTGAATAGTGTGCGAAATCCTCGTCATAATTACAGGAAAATGCTATGAAATTTAGGATAAAACTGGAAAAAATTGGCGATTTTGTCGTAAAATTATTTCACTTCCTCGGTGGAAAGATACTTGCATTTTTTTGTAAACAAAGATATAATAATTACAAAGTGGAGAGAAGTGGGGAAAAGTAGGGAACTGCGGTGATTGATTCCGAAAAAAACCTGCTCCCGTTTTTCTTTCCGATAAAAAAGGAAATCGCGTTTGGGGTGGTGAAGCGATGCTGATCGGCGAGTACCGGCATAGTCTGGACGCAAAGGGAAGGGTCAACTTTCCGGCAAAATTGCGCGAAGATCTCGGCGAAAGCTTTGTCCTCTCCAAGGGAATGGGCGTCAAATGTCTGTATGCCTATTCACAGCAGGAGTGGCAGCGGCTCACCGAAAAGCTCAACGCTCTGCCGGTTTCCAAGGCGGCGGCACTGCAGAGGTATCTGTTTGCCGGTGCCACCGAAGCGCAGCCGGACAAGCAGGGAAGAATCCTGATTCCACAGAGTCTGCGCGATTACGCCGGACTGCAAAAGGATCTGGTCATCATCGGTGCTTCCAACCGCGCGGAAATCTGGGATCAGGATGCCTGGGAACAGATGTGTGCCGAGATCACCCCCGATATGGTGGCACAGATGATGGACGAGCTGGACTTTTAGCCGGTTTTGACAAGGAAAAATGCCCGCTGTGCGACAGAGGGCAGGAGGACGCTGGAGGCTGTGTAATGGAATTTCAACATATTTCGGTTTTGCTCAACGAAACAATCGAAGGGCTGAACATTAAACCTGACGGCATCTATGTCGATGGAACCGCCGGCGGTGCAGGTCATTCCACACAGGTGGCGATGCGGCTGGACGCTCAAAAGGGCGGCAGGCTGATCGCCATCGACAAAGACCCCGACGCCATTCAGACGGCGACCGAGCGGCTGTCACCCTATCCGGCAGCACAGGTTGTCCGCGGCGATTTTAAGGATATTCCGCAGATTCTGGATAGCCTGGGCATCGACAAGGTCGACGGCATTATGCTGGATCTGGGGGTATCCTCCCGCCAGCTGGATACGGCGGAACGCGGATTTTCCTATCATTATGATTCCAAGCTGGATATGCGCATGAGTCAGCACGGACTCAGTGCCTATGATGTTGTCAACACCTATTCCAAGGAAGATTTAATTCGGATTCTTCGCGATTACGGCGAGGAGAAATTTGCTCCACGCATCGCCGCTGCCATCGTGCAGGCACGGCAGGAACATCCGATTCAAACCACTTTTGAACTGGTGGATCTGATTAAGCAGGCCCTGCCCGCTGCGGCAAAGCGCGGCAAGGGACATCCGGCGAAACAAACCTTTCAGGCTATCCGCATCGAGGTAAACCACGAGCTGGATTATCTGAAGGAATGTATTGACGGAAGTTTTGAACGTTTAAACTCGGGCGGAAGGTTCTGTATCATTACCTTCCACTCGCTGGAGGACCGCATCGTCAAACAGATGTTTGCCTCCTATACGGTGGGATGTACCTGCCCGCCGGAATTTCCAGTTTGCGTCTGCGGCAAAAAGCCGCGTGCAAAGCTGGTTTGCCGAAAGCCTATTGAGCCTAGCCAACAGGAAGTTGAACAAAACAATCGAAGCAGAAGTGCAAAGCTGCGGGTTTTGGAACGACTGTAACGGCCGTGCAGCCCGTGGGGAGCCTCGTTAAAAAGTAAAGGTGGTCGATCCTCATGCAGAAACCAAACAATCTGGCATATGATTTAAGAAGATTTGAGACACATTCCCAGCCCAAAACCCGTCCGCAGATCAAAGTGGTCCGGCAGAGGGAACAGGCAAGAAGAACCCGCAATCTGATTGCCAAAACTGCGGTTTGCGTTGTCATCTTCTTTGTGGGAATTATCGGTATCATCTTCAGCCAGGTATCGATCACCGAGATCACAATGAACATTACAAGCCAGACACAGAAGCTGGAGCAGCTGCAATCGGAGTACCGCACTTTGACTGCTGAGCTGGAGAGTTCCATGGCGCTCAACAACATCGAATCCACCGTAACAAGGGAACGGGGAATGTCCAAACTGCGTGACGACCAGGTAACCTATGTTGCTTTCTCCGAGTCGGAGAGTGTAGACACGGTGGAAAAGCACGATGATTCTTTGCTGGGACAGATCAAGTCCGCAATCGAGCGCGTGATGGAATATCTCAAACCGTCGGACAATACAATGGAATAACGTGCTGCCGCCGGTGAGAATCGCTGACAGCAAAAACAGGCTTTGCGCCGTGACAGGAGTTAAGAAGTGAAAAGACGTCTTAGCTCTTGTTTTGTTTCCGACACAAATCAATTTGAGCAGTACTTGTTTGCAAGGATGGTAACAGAAATGGCAAGTTTATTCAAAGGCAATCTGATGAAAAAGAAGATTGAGCTGGTAGCGCTGATCCTGTGCGTTATATGCAGTATCGTGCTGATCGGCCGCCTGTTCTATCTGCAGGTGATCGAGGGGGATAAGTATAAACAGCTGGCGCTCAATCAGCAGCTGCAGGATACGATCATTGAACCGCACCGAGGTTCTATTTACGATACCAATATGAAAACGCTGGCAACCAGCAAAACGGTGTGGGATGTCGTCTTTGAGCCGGCAAATCTGAGCTCAAACGATGAAACACGCGAAAAGGAATTGCAGGCACTGTGTGATCCGGTCAACGGATTGCCGGCAATTTTGGATGTCACAGAAGAGGAAATTCGCGAAAAGGCCAAGAATGAAAACTCCTATTGGCAGGTTCTTGCCTATAAGGTAGATAAGGAAACAGCGGACCAGGTCCAGAGCTTTATCAACGGCGTCGGTCAGGAGGACCGCGTTGCAATCAACTGCATCAAGCTCAGCCAGGGAACCAAGCGTGTTTATCCGTTTGATGATCTGGCGGCAACGGTGCTGGGCTTTGTCAATGCCTACGATAACCGTGGCGCCTACGGACTGGAGTCGTATTATAACAAGATCCTCACCGGTACCGAGGGACGAATTGTTTCTGCAAAAAACGGTCAGAACGGTGAGATGCCGTTCCAGTATGAAAAGCTGTATGAATCGCAGGACGGCAACTCGCTGGTGCTGACGATTGATGAGGTTATCCAGCACTTTGTCGAGAAGCATCTGGAAATCGCAGTTGCCGAACATGAGGTCAAAGAGCGAGCACTTGCCGTTGTCATGGATGTGGACACCGGTGAAATTCTGGCGATGTCCAGCAAACCGGACTTTGACCCAAATAATCCGCGGCAGCTGACCGATAAACAGGCAGTTATTCGTCTGGAAGAAGAGATCGCAAAGAAAAAACAGGAGCAAAACACCAATCCTGTTCCCGCAGAAGACAATCAGCAGACCGACGAGCAGACGACCGAACAGACAACCGACGAGCAGACACAGCAGACATCGGTAGAGGTGGAGGAAACAACGATCGCGCTGGAGGATATCACCGCCAATGACCTGCTGACAGAAAACCTTCGTGCAAGAGCACTCAGCGGCGGTCTGACCGAGGACGAATTTGATGAGTGGCTGCTGACCGAACAGAACCGCCAGTGGAGAAACAAGGTCATCTCTGACCCGTATGAGCCAGGTTCGGTATTCAAGCTGATTACCGCTTCGGCTGCATTGGACAGCGGCAGCGTAACAATGAACAGCACCTTCCACTGCTATGGATTTAAAGAGGTTGCAGGCAACACCATCCACTGTTGGAAACGTGACGGCGGTCATGGCGCACAGACGCTGATGGAAGCGGTTAAACATTCCTGTAACCCTTCGTTTATTGAGATCGGTCAGGCGACCGGTGTGGGAAACTTTACCACCTACTTTGACCGCTTTGGACTGGGTGATCTGACCGAGGTGGATCTGCCAGGTGAGGCGACCGGTATTCACTATACAGCCGATGATATGGGAATTGCAGAGCTGAGCTCGAGCGCATTCGGCCAGACCTTTAAGGTGTCGGCTATCCAGCTGATCACTGGCCTGTCGGCATCGCTCAACGGCGGCAATCTGATGCAGCCGCATGTCGTGCGCCAGATCATTGATTCGGATCATAATATCGTTGAAACGATAGAACCAACGGTCAAACGTCAGGTTATTTCGGAGGATACTTCTGCGCTGATCTGCTACATGGGCGAGCAGGTTGTCGGCGGCGGTTCGGATGCAACCGGTCGAAATGCAGCCATTCCAGGCTACCGCATCGGTGGTAAGACCGGTACCTCCGAAAAGCTGGATAACTTTGATGAAAACGGCGTTCAGTACGGTAACGTGCTGTCCTTCCTGGGCTTTGCACCGGCCGACGATCCGAAGATCGCTGTGCTGGTTGCACTGGATGAGCCAGTTGTCGGTGACGCACAGTCCTCGACCATCGCTGCACCGGTTGTTGGTGCAATGCTGGAAGATATTTTGCCATATTTGGGCTACGAGCCGAGCTTTACCGAAGAGGAACTGGCAGAACAGGGCGATGTCACCGTACAAACCTATCTGGGACAGAAGCCGCATGAGGCACAGAGTACCATCCGCTCTGCGGGACTTAAGACAGAGATCGTCGGCGATGGAACCAGCGTCCTCAAACAGATTCCGGAACCAGGAAAGACCCTGCCATACGGCGGCACAGTCATCCTGTACACCGATGAGGATGAAGCAAACAGCATGGGAACCGTGCCGGATGTCATCGGACGCGGTGTTTCGGATGCAAACCAGATTATCACCAATGCCGGATTTAATATCAATATCACCGGAACGGTACCGGAGGGTCAGGAGGAAATCGTCATGACCCAGGACCCACTTCCTGGAACACAGGCGGAGATCGGCAGCATTGTCACCGTCAGCCTGGAGCCGCCGAGTGAGGAAACCGAAGATACGGCTGCACAGACTGATCAGCCTGTGCAAACGGAATAGAAAATCATCAGCTGCTCTTTGATCAAAATACCGGTGCCGGATGGCGCGGGAAGGGGAAGCGTTATGAACCTGCGACAGCTTTTTAGCGAGATATTGCCCGACAATCGACTGCCGGAAACACAGGTCACTTCGGTGACCTGCGATTCCCGACAGGTGCAGCGTGGAAGCGTGTTTGTCTGTGTCCGCGGCAGCCGCGGTGATGGACACAACCATGTTGCACAGGCGCTGGAGCGCGGAGCGGCGTTGGTGGTGGCACAGACCGACTGCGGCATCCCAAATCAGCTGCTCTTTGCCGATACCCGTGAAGCGTATAGCCGGCTGTGCGCCGCCTTCTTTGGACATCCGGCAAACCGGATGCGCCTGATCGCCATCACCGGTACCAACGGCAAGACGACCACGGCTTGGCTGGTGCAGCATGCGCTGGAACAGCTGGGACATAAAGCCGGATTGATTGGAACCATCTGCAACAAGCTGGGTGCCGGACAGGTGCTGCCTGCCCGCTATACCACTCCTGATCCCTGGGAGCTGCATGGATTGTTTTCACGCATGCTGCAAAACGGCTGCACCGAAGTGGTGATGGAGGCTTCGTCTCATGCGCTGGAACAGCGACGTCTGGAAGGATGCCGCTTTGCCTGCGGCGTGTTTACCAACCTCAGTCCCGAACATTTGGATTACCATCCCGACCTGGAAAGCTATTTTCAGGCGAAAGCACGGCTGTTTTCGATGTGTGACACAGCAGCGCTCAACGGTGTGGATGTTCATGGGCAGAGGTTATACCGGCAGCTGGAAGGGAAACTTCCGCTGCTGAGCTTCGGCGAGGGACAGCAGCTTTCTGCGCAGGGTGTTCGTTTGTATGCTGACCGGTGTGAAATGACACTGGTTTATGGGCAGCAGAACTGCCATGCCTGTCTGCGGATGCCAGGACAGTTTTCGGTCGAGAACCTGCTGGCAGCGGTAGCGGCATTGCTGCAATGTGGATTTAAATTGGAAGAATCGGTGAACGCTGTCTGCTCCTGCCAGGGAGTACCCGGGCGCACCGAGGTGTGTATCAGTCAGGACGGCATCACCGTACTGCGCGATTATGCGCATACGCCCGACAGCCTGCAAAAGGTATTGGATACGGTGCGCGGATTTTGCGAAGGGAGACTCATCGTGGTGTTTGGCTGCCCAGGACGGCGGGACCGCCAGAAACGTCCGCTGATGGCAAAGGCAGTGTGTGAACGTGCCGACCTGCTGGTGATGACAGCGGATAATCCAAGGGAAGAGCCGCTGGAGCAGATTTTTGCGGATGCTATGCCAGGACTTTCCGGAGCAGGACGGCGTGCGCGCGTGATTGCCGACCGCAGGGATGCAATCTCCTGGGCAATCGGGAACAGCCGAGCCGGAGATATTGTGCTGCTGGCAGGAAAAGGGCACGAAGATTACCAGGTTTTGGAAGATCGCACCATCTGTTTTGACGAAAAAGAGATTGTTATGCAGATTTTTAGCCAAAGATGTGCAGATAAAAGGTAATTTCTATACAAAATAGGATTTCATTTCTTATACAATGTGGTATAATGATTGTCTGCAGGGAATGTTTCTGACCGAACCGATAAGAGCGTCGGTCAGCATTCCACGGTTCGATCAAAAATGGAGGGTTTTGTGTTATGATACCAATGACACTCGGCGAAATTGCCAAAGCGGTAGGATGCAATGATCCGCAGATGGCAACAAATAAGATAAAAATTACATCAATTTCCACAGACTCCCGTCCTCAGCCGGAGGATGGAGATAAAGAGGGATGTCTGTTTGTCGCACTGCGCGGAGAAAACTTCGACGGACATCAGTATGTCGGCTCGGCGCTGCGCAATAAGGCTTCCTATGCACTGGTCGATCAGAAGGGACGGGAGGAGTTCTGCTCCGAGATAGACCCTGCCCGCATGATTACCTGCGAAAACACCGAACAGGGCTTTCTTGCGCTGGCAGCTCATTACCGCGACCGTTTTCAGTTTCGGATGGTAGGCGTCACCGGCAGCGTCGGCAAGACGACCACCAAGGAAATGATTGCGCAGGTTCTGGCGGCAAAATATGAAACATTAAAGACCCAGGGCAACTTCAATAACCGCGTAGGTCTGCCCAAGACGCTGCTGGAACTGGACGACACCATCCAGGCGGCAGTCATCGAGATGGGTATGAACAGCTTTGGAGAAATCTCCGATCTGACGCGCACCGCGCGCCCTGATGCAGCAGTCATCACCAATATTGGTGTTGCACATATCGAATATCTCGGCAGCCGAGAGGGCATTTTAAAAGCAAAGATGGAAATTATCGAGGGAATGAAGGACGGTTCTCCGCTGATTCTCAATCACGACGATGACCTGTTGGCTTCGGTACAGTGTCCACAGATGCGCATCATCTACTATGGCATGGAGAGCGAGGACTGCGATGTTTTTGGCCGCGATGTGGTGGAGGAGGGCAATCAGACCCGCTTTACCATCGTCTGTGATGGAAGGGAATATCCTGCCTGCATCCCGACCTTCGGACGTCACAATGTGCTCAATGCGCTGGCAGCCTTTGCTGTCGGACGCGAGTTTGATGTCGAGCCGGAAAAAATCATCGAGGCGCTGACCCACTATAAACCGTCCGGTATGCGCCAGAAGGTGGTGGAACGCCACGGCATCCGTGTGGTCGAGGACTGCTACAATGCCGGCCCTGATTCGATGAAGGCGGCAATCCGTGCTTTCGGCTCGATGAAACGTCCAAATGGACCCAGCCGCAAGATTCTGGTCATGGGTGATATGCTGGAGCTGGGCGACTATTCCCAGCAGGCACATTATGAGGCAGGCCACTGTGCCGCCAAAGAGGATATTGATGTCATCTATTGTTATGGCCCACAGTCACAGGCAGCCTGCCAGGGAGCACGCGAAGCCTGCAACGGACAGTGCGGCAAGGATATCCGCTATTTTACCGACAAGGAAGAGATGACCCAGAGTCTGCTGTCGCTGGTGCATACAGGGGACATCCTGTGGTTTAAAGCCAGCCGCGGCATGAAGCTGGAAGAGGTGCTCTCCCGCCTGTATGAGCGGTTTTAAGATTGTGGACAAAAGAAAGGATTGACATAGAAAAATGAACTTTATCGCTTTACTGGTGACGCTGGTGTCGTCATTTCTGATTTCGTCGGTCATCGGCCTGTGGCTGATTCCTTTTCTGCATCGTCTGCGCTACGGTCAGACCATTCTGGACATCGGTCCGGCCTGGCACAAGAGCAAACAGGGTACTCCGACGATGGGCGGCATCATGTTCATCATCGGCAGCGTGCTGTCCTGTCTGGCCGGTTGGTGTACACTTTATTTTTCCCAGCAGGGACTGGCGGATGCTGCTCAGAGCGGGCTGTTTTATCTGGTAGGCGGATTTGCAATGGCACTGGGCTTTGGTGTCATCGGTTTTCTGGATGACTATATCAAGGTAGTCAAAAAACGCAACCTCGGCTTAAAAGCCTGGCAGAAGTCGGCAGCACAGCTGCTGGTAGCGGTTGCTTATCTGGCAGCACAGTATTTTTTTGCACCGACAACCCAGCTTTGGATTCCCTTTGCAGGCTCGTTTGACATCGGTCTTTTGTATTTCCCGCTGATGCTGTTTATCATTATCGGCGCGGTCAATGCGGTCAACCTGACCGATGGCGTCGATGGCTTGGCAGCTTCGGTTACCATGGTTGCAGCGATGGGCTTTATGGTCATCTCTGCTATCCTGAGCTATTCGCAGATGAACCTGATGGCAGCATCGCTTGCCGGCGGCTGCCTGGGCTTTCTGGTGTGGAACTTCCATCCGGCAAAGGTATTCATGGGAGATACCGGTTCGATGTACCTGGGCGGCATGGTAGTGGCACTGGCGTTTGGCCTGCAGATGCCGGTGATCCTCGTCTTTGTGGGTATCGTCTATGTGGTGGAGACCATGTCGGATATCATCCAGATCGGAAGCGTCAAGCTCACCGGAAAAAGAGTGTTTAAGATGGCGCCGATCCATCATCATTTTGAGATGTGTGGCTGGAGCGAGGTAAAGATCGTAGCAGTATTTTCGGCAGTGACAGCGGTTGGCTGTGTGCTGGCGGTGCTGGCAGCTCTCTAGCCCAAAATTGTTTGAGAAAGCATAACACCCATCAGCTGGGGAAAACTTTTAGCGCTGCTCAGGCAGCAAGAGATTCCATTTTGAGAAAGGCGGCGAAACGGTGAAGAAAAGACAAGATCCTCCCGCTTTGAGCAAAGGACGTACAACGTCAGGAAATACCCGAAGAAATCAGCAAAATGTGATTTCCTATCCGGGGAAAAGCACTGTCAGAGGACAAAAACGATATACTCGGCCCAAGGTGGACAGCGGCGCCCGACGAATGACGGTCAAAAAGAGGGTCAGCCGTTCCAAAGCTTATGCAGACAGCAGAGGAAGCCTTCAGCCAAAGGTGACGCCGCTGTATGTCTGGGGAGATTTTGATGTCCCGTTTCTGCTGCTGGCGCTGGCGCTGTTGGGCTTTGGACTGGTCATGCTGTTTTCAGCAAGCTATGCCCGTGCCTATTACTATCAGGACAACAGTTTTTACTATATCGGACGTCAGATGCTTTGGTCGGTCATCGGCGTCGTCGGCATGGTTGCAGCCTCCTTTGTCAATTACCAGTGGCTGCGCCGATTTGCCTGGCCGCTTTATTTTGCTTCGCTGGCCTTGTGTATACTTCCTTACGCTTTTGATGCGTACAACGGAGCAAGACGAACCGTTTATATCGGCCCGCTGAACTTCCAGCCTTCGGAAATCGGTAAGTTTGCATTGATTCTATTGTTTGCCCATCTGATGAGCAAGGATCAGAAAAAGATGAAGCACCTGTGGGACGGAACGCTGCGGTATCTGGTGCTGTTTGGCATCATGGCAGTCATCGTTGTTTTGCAGCCGCATCTGTCGGCGACCGTTCTGATGGTGGGCATCACCGTTGTCATGCTGTTTGTCGGCGGTGCGAACATTATGCACCTGTTGGGCGTTGGTACGGTTGGCGTCGCAGGAATTGCGGCGATGGTATTTACCATGTGGGGATTCTTCTCCGACCGTTTTGCGCACGTATTGGTGCGTCTGACCTACTGGCTGGACCCGTTTTCCAGCAATGACGCCGGTGCTTATCAGACCAAACAGTCGCTGATGGCGATTGGCTCCGGCGGACTGCTCGGTGTTGGACTGGGCGAATCCAGACAGAAGCAGCTTTATCTGCCGGAGGTACAAAACGACTTTATCTTTGCCATTATCTGCGAAGAGCTGGGTTTTGTCGGTGCATGTATCATTATTATTTTGTTTGCACTGCTCATCTGGCGCGGATATACCATCGCCCTGCATGCAAAGGATCGCTTCGGCGCGTTGTTTGCAGTGGGCATCATCACCCAGATCGGAATGCAGGCGATGCTCAATATCATGGTAGTTACCAACACCATCCCTAACACCGGTATCAGCTTGCCGCTGTTCTCCTACGGAGGCACCTCGCTATGTATGATTATGGGTGAGATGGGACTATTGTTGTCGGTATCACGACAAGGAATCTATGAAAAAGAGTGACCGGTAGAAGGGTCAGTGCTTTTTGAAAGGAACGGTAGAACATGAAAGTATTGTTTGCCTGCGGAGGTACGGGAGGGCATATCAATCCAGCGATTGCCATCGCGTCCACCCTGAAGGCCAAACAGCCGGATGCACAGATTTTGTTTGCAGGCAATCCCAAGGGAATGGAAGCAAAACTGGTGCCTCAGGCGGGATTTGACTTTGCCCCAATCACCATCAAGGGCTTTCAGAGAAGGCTCACTTGGTTTAATATCAAATATAATATTTCGTCGCTGTTTTATCTGACCACCGCTTCGGCTCGGTCCAAAAAGCTGATTGAAAGCTTCGGACCGGATCTGGTGGTCGGTACCGGCGGCTATGTCAGCGGTCCGATTCTGAGAAAGGCAGCACAGATGGGGATTAAAACTGCCTCCCACGAATCCAATGCCTTCCCGGGCGTGACGACCAAGCTGCTCTCGCGCTATGTCGATGAGATTTTGTTGGCGGTACCGGAGGCAAAAAAATATCTGGACCCCAAGTGCAAAGAGGTGATTGTGGGAAATCCGGTGCGTGAGTCGATCGTCTATGCCGACCGTGAGCGCGCACGTCAAAAGCTGGGTGTGGGTCAGCGAGTGTGCATTGTATCCTTTGGCGGCAGCCAGGGCGCGCACCGGCTCAACCAGGCCATCGCAGAGCTGATGGCTTATCACACCAAACCGGACAGCCCTCTGGCAGGAAAAATTCACCACATTCATGCTACCGGCAAGTATGGGGTGGAGGATTTTCCTCAGATGCTGCGGGAGCACGGCGCCGTGTTTGAGCAGAATCCGCACGTCGATATCCGTGAGTACATCAACGACATGGACGACTGTCTGGCGGCAGCCGATCTGGTCATCTGCCGTGCGGGAGCATCCACCCTATCCGAGCTGGAGGCGGCAGGACGGGCATCCATTCTGATTCCATCTCCCAATGTAGCGGAGAATCATCAGTACCACAATGGCATGGTGCTGGTCAAAAATGACGCAGCCGTTTTGATTGAGGAAAAGAATCTGACCGGCGAAAAGCTGTGTCAGACGGTGCAGGAACTCAGCGAAAACCCACAGCGCCTGCGCACCTTGGGTCAGAACGCACAGAAGTTGGCGATGATCGACGCCAACGAGCGCATTTATCAGGAGCTGATGCGCCTGATGCGGGAAGGACGCTGAATCTTATTGCAGCGTTGGAAAAAAGACTTTTGTTAAGAAAAAAGAGTGAAAAATAACTCCCTTTCAGGAAAAGGGACCAAATGCTCCCCGAAAGCATAGTATGACGTAGTAAGACAAAACGCCGCAGAGAGCGGCGGCTATGCAGAAAGGGTGCGTGAAAATGGATACGGATCGCTACATCGTAGACGGCCAGCATCGGCTGGAGGGTCAGGTGTGGGTGCATGGCGCAAAAAATGCGGCATTGCCTATCCTGGCGGCTTCGCTGTTGTGCGATGGCTGTGAGATTGAAAATTGTCCCGATCTGTCCGACATCCGCGCCGCAGAAAATATCCTGCGGCATCTGGGATGCCGGACGGCGTGGGACGAGGACAGCAATGGACAGAAAGTGCTTTCGGTGATACCGGCGCCAGCGGCGGTCTGGGATATTCCCGATGCGCTGATGCAGCAGATGCGCTCCTCGATTGTCTTTCTGGGAGCCATCGTCGCACGGTGCGGACGGGCAAAACTGTCCTATCCTGGCGGCTGTGAGCTGGGGCCGCGTCCGATCGACCTGCATCTGTCGTCGCTCAAAAAGCTGGGTGTACAGATTCTGGAAGAAGGAAATGAGCTGGTCTGCTCGGTGCCTCATAAACTGCACGGCGCAAAGATCACCCTGCCGTTTCCCAGTGTGGGAGCGACAGAAAACATTATGATTGCGGCGACGCTGGCCGAAGGAGAGACGGTGATCTGCAACGCGGCGCGCGAGCCGGAGATCGTCGATCTGGCGGGCTTTCTCAATGCCTGCGGCGCGCGCATCCGGCTGTGCTCCGACGGCACCATCGCCATCTGTGGAGTGCCAAAGCTGCATGGATGCCGCTATCGGGTCATCCCTGACCGCATTGTGACCGTCACCTATCTGTGCTGCTGCATGACTGCCACCGGAGAAGTGACGGTGCGTGGAGCGCAGCCGCAGCATCTGGGAGCGGTGCTTCCGGTGCTGGAGGAGATGGGAGCCCAGCTACATACCGATGGGAATGACATCCATCTGCGGTGCAAAGCGCCGCTTCGGGCAGCCAATACCATCTCCACCATGCCTTATCCAGGATTTCCGACCGATGCACTGGCGCCGGTGATGGCGGTGGCTTGCTACGCACAGGGCTCGACCATCTTTGTGGAAAACATCTTTCAGGATCGTTTTAAGCAGGCGTGGCAGCTGTGCCGAATGGGCGCGGATATTCATGCGGAGGGTCGTGTGGCGGTGGTTCGAGGTCCACAGCAGCTGCACGGCACAAAGGTGCAGTGTACCGATCTGCGCGGCGGTGCAGCTCTTGTAGTGGCAGCACTGGGAGCGCAGGGAAGGACAGAGATTGAACAGATCCACCACATCCTCAGAGGATATGAAAAACTGGATCAGACGCTGCGCACGCTGGGCGCGGCCATCGTCAGAAAATAACAGCGTAAATGAAGAAAACAACGGGCAGGTCCTGTGGCCTGTCCGAAAAGGATAGATCTATACAGTCAGACCAGAAACAAAGGAGGGATGTCTTATGCCGGCAGCGCAGTCCCGTGGCTCGCCCAAAAAACGAATCATTCGTCGGATGCGGAAATATCTGCTGCATTACGTCCTGCTTTTGCTTTTTTGTCTGGCGATTGCCTTTATCATGTGTTACACCGTTTTCTTTAAACTGGACAAGATTAAGATCAGCGGTTGTACCATGTACAGTGAAAGTCAGATTGTCGATGAGATCGGCGCCCAAAAAGGGGACAGCCTGTTTCAGATCAACATCTCCAATGCAGAAAAACGTCTGCTTGGCAAGATGCCCTATCTGAAAACGGTCAACATCTCTCGCCAGTTTCCTACCACCTTGAAGGTGGAGATCGTCGAGGAAACCGTGCTGGGCGCAGTATATACCGCCGACGGATTTGCAATCATCTCCGACACAGGCAAGGTGCTTCAGGAAGGAGTGCTTACCTTGCCGGAAGGAATGCCGCGAATCGTCGGGCTGAAAAACCAGAGTTATGACACCGGTTCTTATCTAAACGAAAGTGTCAGCAGCGGAGGCGGTCTGCAAAAGGAGATCCTTTCGCTTCAGATTGTCAGCCAGCAGCTGGCGGCCTATCAGTTTGATGATATTACATATTACGATGTCATCGACCTGCGCGACATCAAGGTGATGATTGAGGACAGGCTGCTGCTGGAACTGGGCAGCGATACCGATATGGAATACAAGTGCAAGTTTATCCGCGGAGTGCTCGATGGAAAATCGAGCGGCGATGAAAAGTTCGAGTCCGTTCCCGAGGAGGGTGTACTCGACTTCAGCAATCCGCCCGCACTGCATACGATGTCGATGAGTATCGACAAAGTAAAAAATGAAGAGGCTTATCTGGACTTTGGTGCAGCAGCAACTCCTGCCACCGACAATGTTGCCGGCGGACAGGAATCCCAGCCACTGACGCCACAGACCAGTGGAGAAGAACAAACAGATGCCGATTCTGCCCCAGAGGAAGAAGCCGCCGCCGGTGAAGAAGAGGCAACAAACCCCAGTGGAGCAGAGGATACTGGCGGTGAAGGTGCAGAACAGACCAGTACCGACACCGAAACTACCTTCAACACTGGCGGAGGAGAAACTGTCACCAATACGGCAGGTGGTCAGGTGGTCACCAACACCGCAGAGGAGGCAGGCAGCGACACCCAGCAAGCGACAGAAAACACGACCGGAACGCAGTCGGCAGGATCATCGACAGAAGGAACAACTGGCGAAGATCAGGAAAA
Source organism: uncultured Negativibacillus sp. (assembly GCF_944388365.1). GTDB lineage: Bacteria > Bacillota > Clostridia > Oscillospirales > Ruminococcaceae > Negativibacillus. The sequence continues at coordinate 27,797 of NZ_CALXIN010000020.1, forward strand.
CAGCGAAACCGGACAGTCAACAACCAGCAACAGCGATGTATACAATGATGCAGGCCGTGCGCCCATTGTAAACTGAGGTAAAAACGGGCAATTTTTGTGAAAGAAGCCTTTGAGGAGGAAAACGATTATTCAAATTTTGTCTTTTTTGTCACAGAATCTCTTGAAAAATTTACAAAAATCTGATAAGGTATAGATGTATACTTTTGACTTTTTATGAATTTCTGTTTCAACATAGATTCTGCCGGTATGGTATCAGATTATTCTGGATAATTGTTTGCAATTTGTATGCTGGAGATAAAGTTTAGGAGGAACGAAGAAAATGATGGCAAATTTTGAGCTCGACAACGAGTATGATGGCGTAGAGGTGACAATAAAAGTCATCGGTGTTGGCGGCGGCGGCGGAAACGCTGTCAACCGCATGATCGAAGGCGGAATGCCAGGTGTGGAATTTATCTCCATCAACACCGATGCACAGGCGCTGAAGAACTCCAAGGCAAGTCAGAAGATCGTCATTGGCGACCGTCTGACCAGAGGACGCGGCGCAGGCGGCGTGCCGGAAAGAGGCCAGAAAGCTGCTGAAGAAAGCCGCGACGAGATTGCAGCAGCCATCAAAGGTTGTCAGATGATCTTTATTGCAGCCGGCATGGGCGGCGGTACCGGCACTGGTGCAGCTCCGGTTGTTGCACAGATCGCAAAAGAGATGAACATTCTGACGGTTGGTATCGTCACCAAACCGTTTGAATTTGAAGGCAAAAAGAGAATGGAACAGGCAGAACGCGGCATCGCTACCCTCAAAGAGAATGTCGATGCACTGGTTGTTATCCAGAACGAGCGTCTGCGCCTTGTATCGGAGACCAAGATCACGCTGCTCAATGCCTTTGCCGAGGCGGATAACGTCCTCAAACACGGCGTACAGAGCATCTCCGACCTGATCTATACTCCAGGTTTGATTAACCTTGACTTTGAGGACGTCTGCCAGATCATGCGCGGCGCAGGTTCTGCTCACATGGGCGTTGGACGTGCCAGCGGCAAGGACAAAGCAGAAATCGCTGCCAAGGCTGCGATCTCCTCTCCACTGCTCGAGTCCTCGATCGACGGTGCAGAGCGCGTCATCCTCAATATTACTGCTCCATCCGACATCGGTCTGGACGAGGTCAACCTGGCTGCCGATATGATCCGTGCCTGTGCACATCCTGACGTCAACCTCATCTTCGGTGTTGCCTTCGATGATACCCTCGACGATGAGATGGTGGTCACTGTCATCGCAACCGGCTTTGAGCTGGATAAAAACTTTGACATTCCTGACTACCGCTTCAAAGCAGCTTCCTCCACCGATGCTCCAAAGAAGGAAGAAAGAGAAGATGATACCAAGCAGGACGAGGACGATATGCCATTTGACATTATGTCCATCTTTGGTCAGAGAAGATAATAAACGCTTAAAAAGAAAAGGTACAACCGATTGGTTGTACCTTTTTTGTGCTTTATGGGATGATTTAGAGGGAGGATTCGCTGTCCTTTTTCTGAGCATCACAGCGCTTTTGCAGCAGTTGGAAATCTTCTGCGTTGTGCTCGTCTTCCCAACGAGGACGAAGGGTGTCCAGCGCCTCCTGAGCCTGTTCATATTCCTTTTTTGAGAGCAGGTCAAAGATAAAAAGCACTGCCAGAGTGCCGCCCAGATGTTGGGAATCCTTCCATTTGGCAAAGGTTGTCTGCTGGGCCTGCATGATCTGAGAAGCCTTTTCGTCTTCGTCAAGATAGAAATAGGTTAGTGCAAGGTCGGCCCAGTAAACAGGACGGTAGATCGAAATGACCTTGTTGGATGGAATTTGCTCAAGCATCGAAAGAGCAGCTGGATAATCCTTTTTGCAGCACAGTGCCGCCGCATGGTTGATGATCAAAAGCTGGCGCAGAGGTTTGGAACGCATATCGTCCAAAAGGTTGTGAATCTGCTGGATGTAAAGGTCGGGATCACGATATAATGTTGGAGTCAGCTCATTGATTTTTCGAGAGAGTTTTCGCTGCCACAAGAGATTAACGAACAGCGGACAAATACCGATCAAAGTAAGCCAACCCCAGTATACAACCTGCCGGATGGTTCCCTCAAGATCGAAGGCGGAAATCAGGGCTCCCACCAGAAAACTTCCCAGAATCACGACGGTAAAATAGACAATTCGGATGGTACGGTGATGTTTTTTCATAATGCGCTCCTTTTAGTATTTTTGATAATTGTAATATAAAAGGAATATTTTGTCAACTGGTAAAGAACAATCGTCCACAATTTACATACAAAAAAGGCTTTCCGAGAAAATCTGTCTCGAAAAGCCTTTTTTACATCATAAAATCTTCAGAAAGGAATACATTATTATTTCTTTTGCGCTTCAATGCGCTCGGCAAGGTCGTTTAAGTAAACCCAGCGATCCATCTTTTCAGCAAGTTCTGCTTCCAGTTGTTCTTTCTGTGTGGTCAGCTCCTGCAAAGCGGTGTAGTCGCTGGCACTGTCGGCGATTTGCTGTTCGGTCTGGGCAATCTTCTCCTCCAATTCCGCAATGACAGCGTCGATCTGCTCATATTCCCGCTGCTCCTTGAAGGAGAACTTGAGCTTTTCATGCTGGTTACGTCCGTCGCGGTTCTCTTTTGGAGCAGCTTTCTGCTCCGCTTTTTTAAGCTTTTCCTGTTCGGCAACGTCGGCGCGGTAGTCGGTGTAGCCGCCGGTGTAGTGGGTGACAACACCGTCACCAGCCAGCACAAAGACGTGGTTCATCAGCTTGTCCAGGAAATAGCGGTCGTGGCTGACGGCGATGACGACGCCAGGAAACTCCTCCAGATAATCCTCCAGCACGGACAGCGTTTCGATGTCCAGGTCGTTGGTCGGCTCGTCGAGTACCAGAACATTGGGCGCTTCCATCAGAACCCGCAGCAGATACAGACGACGGCGTTCACCGCCGGACAGGCGTCCGATTTCGGTGTGCTGCAGGTCGCTGGAAAACAGGAATTTTTCCATCATTTGAGAAGCGGTCAGCATACCCTCGGGAGTGTCGATTTCCTGCGAGATGCTGCGGATGTAGTCGATGGCCTTGGTGGAAGGGTCGCATTCGGAGCCGATGAACGATTCCTGCGAGAAATAGCCGATGCGCACCGTGTCGCCGTGGATGACCTGACCTTCATCGGGAGCAAGCTGTCCGCAGATCATGCGGACCAGGGTGGATTTTCCGTAGCCGTTGGGTCCGATGATGCCCACGCGGTCGCCGCGGAGCAGATTGTAGCTGAAGTCCTTGATGAGCTGTTTGCCGTCAAACGATTTGGAGATGTGCTCAACCTCGATGATTTTCTTGCCCAGTCGAGAGGAGAGAGCAGATACCTCCAGCTTGCTGTTGTCGGGAACGTAGCCAGGTTGTTTTAGCTCCTCAAAGCGGTTGACGCGGAACTGCTGTTTGGTGCTGCGCGCTCTTGCTCCGCGCTGAATCCAGGCCAGCTCCTTGCGATAGAGGCTCTGGCGCTTGCGCTCGGTGGCAAGCAGCATCTCCTCACGCTGGGCTTTCAGCTCCAGATACTGCGAGTAGTTGGCAGGGTAGCTGTACAATTTGCCGCGATCAAGCTCGACGATGCGGTTGACCACCCGTTCCAGAAAGTAGCGGTCGTGGGTGACCATCAGCACAGCGCCGCGAAAGCGCATCAGGAAGCCTTCCAGCCAGTCCACCATCTCACTGTCGATGTGGTTGGTCGGCTCGTCGAGGATGAGCACCTGCGCTTCAGCTGCCAATGCACAGGCCAGCGCGACGCGGCGTTTCTGTCCGCCGGAGAGCAGCTCGATCTTCTGGTCGTAATCGGAAAATCCCAACTTGGTCAGGATAGTTTTGCACTGATATTCGTCCGCTTGCTGACGGATGCGGGCTTCATCTGCCTGTTCCTCATCGATGGCAACTCCCTTCATCACCTGCTCGAGAATGGTTGCCTGAGGTTCAAAGACGGGATTCTGCGGCAGATAGGCCACCTGTACGCCATTGGCGCGGGTGACGGTGCCGCTGTCTGGAAAGTCCAGGCCGGCAATAATCTTTAAGAGGGTGGACTTGCCGGTGCCGTTGACGCCGATCAAACCGACCTTGTCTCCCTCATTGATGGCCAGCGAACAGCCGTCCAGCAGCTGTCGGTCGCTGTAACCTTTGGACAAATTTTCTGCGTTGAGTAATATCAAGACGAAAAGCCTCCGTTTCTGTATCAATCCGGTTTGATGTCCATTATACTATGGATGCACAGCCATCGTCAAATCAACTTGCAGCAGAACTGTTCTGCATAAGATTCAGCATGGAAAATCTGGACAGAAGGGTTAGGTGCAGCGGGACTGTTTTTAGGGGATGTGATGAAAATATACTTTGTTCAGCTAAAGTGCTTGACATTTGCTGTTGTCTGCGCTATCTTAAATTCGATCAATATTTGTTGATTGCGTACAGATTGTATGACAAAAAGTTATCATTCAGATACAATAATTTTCGATTTGTTTGGAGTGTGAACAAGATGTCAGTTTTAGATGTGGTTGTATTTGCGTTGGAAATGATCGGAACGGTTGTGTTTTCGATCTCCGGAGGACTGGTCGGCATTGAACGTGGGTTGGACTATTTTGGAATTCCAGTGCTGTCCATGACAACGGCAGTGGGCGGAGGAATGCTGCGGGATCTGATTCTGGGCAAGACACCGCCGAGCATGTTTACCAATCCGGTCTATGTTTTTGTCGCTATTGTCACCTCGTCGCTGATGCTGTTCTTGCTGCATCGCTATGGAAACTTTGTGGAGAACGGAAAGTTTGTCAGCTTTATGGGGCTGATCAACTTCTTTGATGCACTGGGACTGGGAATCTTCACCATCATCGGAGTCAATTCGGCTCTGGACAGCGGCTATCATAACACCTTTCTGGCAGTGTTTGTCGGTGTTATGACCGGAGTTGGCGGAGGAATGCTGCGCGACATCATGGTACGGCGTACACCATTGGTGCTGCGTCGGGAAATCTATGCTGTGGCGGCAATTCCTGGTGCATGGATTTATTATTACCTGCAGGCGTTTCTGCCAAAGACCCTGTGTATGCTGCTGTGTGCATCCTTGATCGTTATTTTGAGATTGACTTCGATCCGTTTTCATTGGAATCTGCCAAATTCGGTGGAAGCGGGCAAAAGTACAAATATATAGGCGCAGAGATGCAAAAAGAGCCTGTATCTTGAAGTGACCCCCAAAAGTTAGACAATATTTGAAAGTAAAAATTGTTTAAGCAACCGAAAGGGCTTGTTGTCTGTG
>NZ_CALXIN010000021.1 GCF_944388365.1 uncultured Negativibacillus sp.
GCTTTCCTGCGCTCTTTTTTCGTCACTAAAAATTTCTTCGCAAATGACTTGACTTCCTATAGTTGGTCACCTCCTTACAATGTTCGGGTTTCCCCTGTACCATTGTATGCCCGATCCTTCAAACGGGAACCAAACACCCAAATAACAAAGAGCGTCGGAGGAAACTTCCGACGCTCTTTGTTATTTGGGTGTTCTATTTTTGTGGGGTATCTTCCCGCACCTCACATACGGTCAGCACATGGTCGCGCACGGTGAAACGAATCTCCTGTTTTCCAAACACAAAGCCGTACACCCGTTCAGGGTCCTCCTGATAGGAAGGTCTTGGGTCATGTCCCAACACACCGATCAGCGCCTGACGCTGGTCGGACGGAATCCGCTCCATCCACTCCTCCGGAATCACCACCTGCAACGGATGCAGATGCAGCTCATCGGTAAAGCCGCCTGTTGCCTCTGGGTGGCTGTCGGTGTAAGGCAGATAAGGTTTGATGTCCAGAATCGGCGTGCCGTCCATCAGGTCTGCTCCCGACACCCGCAGTACCCATCCGTATTTGGGATGCTTCTCGATGCCCTCCAGCTTGACCGAGGACAGTCCGATAGGATTTGGACGGAACGGTGAACGGGTGGCAAACACGCCCATGCGGGTATTACCGCCCAGCTTTGGCGGACGCACCGTTGGAGACCAGTTTTCCCGCACTGCCTGCGAAAACTGCCAGATCAGCCAGAGATGCGAAAAATCTTCCAGTCCGCGCAGTGCCTGTGGGTCACGGTACTCCGGTTCAAAGACGATGGTGGCGCGCAGTTCCTGCACCAGCCCGCTTTGGCGCGGGATTCCAAACTTGGAGGGAAAATCACTGTGGATGCGCGCAATGATCTTCACCGGAAACTGTTCTGTCATAATAGCACTTCCTTCTGTTGCGGTTTGATAGTGCCATTATAGCACAAAAAGGGATGTTCCGCGAGTCTTTCCGTCTTGCTCTTGAGATAGGAAATATCGGACATTATTTTCACAGAAACGAAATCCCTTTGCACTGAACATTGCGGACAGTGCAAAGGGATTTCTTCGGGAAGATATAAAAATGAACGAGATTGCTTACCAGATGTGCAGAACGTGCTGCATTCCCAGGCTGACGGCTGCAATCGCAATCCAGCAGCACAAGCCCATGAAGATTGGTTTTCCGCCGGTCTTGATGAGTTTGACCAGATCGGTGTTCAGGCCAATCGCCGCCATTGCCATGACGATGAAGAACTTGGACAGCTCTTTAAACGGAGCAAAGAAGGACGCATCCACTCCTGCCGAAACCGAAACGGTAGTGATCACCGAAGCCAGCACAAAGAACAGGATAAAAAACGGGAACACTTTTTTGAGCGAGAAATTGTTCTGCTCAGCGCTTCCCTGCTTCTTTGCGCGCCAAGTGCGCCACAGAGCCAGTACCAGTGTGATTGGGATGATTGCCAGTGTGCGGGTCAGTTTGACGATGGTCGCACGGTCCAGCGCATTTGCGCCTGGATGCATACCGTCCCACGCCGCTGCTGCCGCTGTCACCGACGAGGTATCGTTGACTGCGGTTCCGGCAAACAGTCCAAATCCTTCGTTGCTCATTCCCAGCATGGTTCCCAGCGTCGGGAAGATCAGTGCTGCAATGACGTTAAACAGAAAGATGACCGAAATCGACTGGGCAATTTCCTCGTCGTCTGCACCGATAACCGGCGCTGTTGCCGCAATGGCAGAGCCGCCGCAGATGGAAGAACCGACGCCCACCAGCGTGGAGATATTGACCGGCATCTTCATCAGATGGTGCAGCAGATAGGATACAATCAGCGAAGTCGAGATGGTGGACAGAATAATCGGCAGTGAGGTCGCGCCTACCTCTGCGATTTCGGAGAGATTCAGACCAAATCCCAGCAGGATGACCGCATATTGCAGCACCTTTTTGGATGTATATAAAATTCCTGCCTGTGTGCTGTTTTTCTGCCGGTAAAACAGGGCGATCACCATACCGGCCAAAATTGCAAATACCGAGCCTCCGATGATCGGGAATGCCTTTCCAAGCAGCCAGCACGGAATGGCAATCACCAGGCACAGCAGCACGCCAGGCGCCAGTTTTTTCACTTGATTCACGTTTGTTCCTCCTCATATCTCTATTTTTTCCTTTTCTTGCCAGTAGACAGTATACAGCTGATTGACCATTATGTAAAATTATCATTCTTTATTTTTGTATAAAAATATGTTATGATAAATCTATTGAAGGAGGTGGTTTCGGGATGCTCAATTTCCGCATCGAAACCTTTCTGGCCGTCTGCCAGACGATGAATCTGACCCGCGCTGCACAGCTATTACACATCACCCAACCGGCGGTATCTCAGCACATCCGCGCACTGGAGGAGGAGTATGGTGCAAAGCTGTTTGTCTATCAGGGAAAACAGCTCTCACTGACCGAAGCCGGTCAGCTGTTTTTGCAGACAGCTACCACTATGCGCCATGACGCCCATCATCTGAAGGAAGCCATCCGCGATCTTTCCTCCCACCGGCGGCTGGACTTCGGCTCCACACTGACCATCGGAGAATACGTCATGCCTCAGCCGCTGATCCGACTGCTGCAACAGCAGCCCGAGCTGCATCTGCGGATGATTGTCTCCAACACCGCCGATCTGCTGCGGATGCTCGACCAGGGACAGATCGACTTTGCCATTGTCGAAGGCTTCTTTGCCAAGCAGGACTACGACAGCCTTCCCTACCGCACCGAGCGCTATCTGCCGGTGTGTGCGCCTGAGCATCCCTGTGCTCAGGGCAGTTACTCGCTGGAACAGCTGCTGGACGAGCACCTGCTGGTGCGTGAAGAAGGCTCCGGCACCCGTGAAGTGCTTCAGAGGGTATTGGAGGAGCGCAATCTGACGCTGCACGATTTTTCCCATTGCAGCGAGCTGGGCAGTCTGGACACCATCAAGGCGCTGGTGACTGCCGGCGTGGGCATCTCCTTTTTCTATTATCCGGCGGTACAGAAGGAGCTTGCTTGTGGTACCTTGCAGGAAATTCAGCTGGACGACTGCCAGATCACCCACGATTTTACCTTCCTGTGGCGCAAAGGCAGCGTGTTTGGCTCCTATTATCGCGAGGTCTTCGATCTGCTCCAGCCAACCGACTCCTCCTGCTGACCTGAAAAACAACAACCCTCGGGACGAAATCCCGAGGGTTGTTGTTTTTTTATCCTACCGAAAGCCACTATTTAAACAGATAATTTTTTCCATCAGGGCAGCTCAGTTCCATGCGGTCCTGTTCGGTGATCGGACGCAGTACACGGCAAGGAACACCCACAGCGATGACACCGGCAGGAATATCCTTGGTCACTACGCTGCCAGCGCCGATAACACTGCCCGCTCCGATGGTGACACCGGCGCAAACGGTGCAGTTTGCACCCAGCCACACGCCGTCCTCCAGCCGGATAGGAGCCGAGTCGCCGATTCCCTCTTTGCGCTGCTGCGGATCAAGCGCATGGCCTGCACAGGTCAGGCAGCAACCTGGCCCGATAAACACATCTGCTCCGATATGGATGGGCGAGGTATCCAGCATCATACAGTTATAGTTGAGCAGCGCCATACCTTCAAAATGGATGTTAAATCCATAGTCGCAGTGAAAAGGCGGCTCAATAAAGGTAAGCTCCGTGCAGCTTCCCAGCAGCTGTTTTAACAGTCGTTTTCTTTTTTCTCCTTCGCTGGGACGGCTCATGTTGTACTCCCAAACCAGCTCCTTTGCCCGCGCCTGCAAGGACGGATCAATCTGCCCATGCCGTGAACAGTAAGGCGTATCGGTTTTCATCAGTTCTTCCACACTCATCTTCTTCTGTTTCTCCACGATACAACTTCCTCTCTGTGACGATTTTTATTACACACCAATACAGTTTAGCAGATTTTCCCCCGAAAGAAAAGCTGCTCATTTTCTGCACAGCAAAAAACAGCCCTCAGACGAGGGCTGTTTTTTATCGTTTAGACATCGGCACGCGGCTGCATGCTCATCTCCCAGAAGTGCAGCTCGTGCTCGGAGCAGTCGCGGAAGATTTTCATACAGGTTTCTTTGCGCTGCTCGCTGAGATTTGCACAGGCTTTCTCGGCAAAGCCGATCCACTCTTTGCACAGCTTCTCATAATAATCGCCCGCATAGTCACTGACAAACCGTCCATAGACCGTCTGCTGTACCTGCGGATGCTCGCGCAGCAGGCGTTCAAAAATCCAGCCATAGCTGAGCATGCACGGCAGACACGCCATCATACACTCGGCAGGACCTTCGGAGTCTTTTGCCGCCTGTAGCATCCGGTCGACATAGGCCTGATTCTGCGGACGCAGCGGCAGACGCTGGATGGCTTCATCGTCCAGTCCATAGCGATGGACATAATAGCGGCGGGTCGAATCCTCCGACTCGTTGACAAAGGACAACAGCGAATAATAGGTGCGGATCTCCTCCATATCCTTGGCATACAGGATACCATAGGCAAATACCCGCGCATATTCGCGCAGATAGAGGCTGTCGTCCACGATATATCCTTTAAAACATTCTTCAGGCAGGCTGCCGTCGGCCATCGCGGTCAGAAACGGACTGTTCAGACACTGTTCCCAGATTGGCAGGCTGTCCTGTACACACTGTTCTACAAAGCTCATGTTATGCACTCCTTTTGACCATTCTTCCCAGCGTTTTGAGCGGCAGCGCCAGCACAATAACCGCCGACATCAAAATCAGCGGCAGATTCTGCGACAGGTTGTATCCAAAGCTGTATCCCCATGCGCCCCATCCGTCCCAGGCATTCTGAGAAAAAAAGACGACGCCGCTGAGCAGATGTCCGCAGAAGCGGAGCACCGACGCCAGTACGATGCCGCACAGCACCTTCCAGCGTTTGTCGCTGCCAAAGATGCCGGCATAACCCAAGCAGGAAAAGCAGACCAACTGCTCGACAAAGATCTGGCCCCAGTGAACCGGCTGCCATGCCGGCACAAAAAACATTGCCAGAATGCCGCACACCCAGCCGCTGAGAAAGGCGACGCGCGGCTGATCCACGATGGACAGCATCATCAGCGGAACCATCGAAGCAAACGGGACGGTCGCGCCGGTGGGCAATGGAATGCGGAACGACTCCAACACCAGACTCATGGCGATGCACAAACCGCACAGACAGATTTCACGGGTAGACAGCTTTACTCCGCGGCACAAAAAGAGGGTCACCCCAAAATAGACAACCACGAAGGTGACGGTGATGACAACAGTCAGGCTCATGCGCGGAACACACCTTCCTTGTCAAACAGGTGATCCAGCGGACCCGAACCGTGTCCCAGGTTCATCATGCTTGCAAGCGCACCGGAGATGTAATCCTTGGCGCGCTGAATCGAGGTCTTCAGGTCATAGCCCTTTGCCAGATTGGAGGCAATGGCGCTGGACAGCGTGCATCCTGTTCCATGGGTGTTTGGATTGTCGATGCGCTTTCCATGAAACCAGGTAAACTCTCCGTCTGCATACAGCAGGTCGTTGGCGTCGTTGATACTGTGACCGCCTTTGCACAGAACCGCACAGCCGCAGCTGTCGCCGATCTGTTTGGCTGCCTGCTCCATCTGCTGCTCATTTTCGATGGTCATGCCCGACAAAATCTGTGCTTCTGGGATGTTTGGTGTGATCACCGTCGCCAGCGGCAGCAGCTTTTCCTTCATCACACTGACGGCGCTGTCCTGAGAAAGCACCGATCCGCTGGTCGCCACCATCACCGGATCGACCACGATATTTTCCGCCTGATAGTGTACCAGCCGTTCGGCGATGACCTCCACCAGTGCTGCCGAAGATACCATGCCGATCTTGACGGCATCCGGACGGATGTCCTCAAACACTGCGTCGATCTGTTGCTTTAAAAATTCGGGAGTAACCTCCATGATTGCGCGCACGCCGGTGGTGTTCTGTGCGGTCAGGGCGGTGATTGCCGTCATCGCATAAACACCGTTTGTAGCCATGGTTTTCATGTCTGCCTGAATACCGGCGCCTCCGCTGGAATCGCTTCCTGCGATTGATAATGCTGTTCTCATCGTTCATTCTCCTCTCGTTTGTTCAGCACTATTTTTATAAAGCGACGGAAGGTGGTGCCCCCAATCTGCCGCTTGCGAAGGATTTTCTCCGCAGAAATTCCACCGGAGGTGAAAACTTCGGTGAAAAATTTCCCATATATTAAAATTTGATTGTCCGGTCTGCCGTCCGGCTGATTTCTTCCCATTCCTCCGCCGTCGTCTTTTCATACACGCCGACGGTGAAAAATCCGGCCTGTCGCGCCGTTTGCAGCGCATACAGAGCATCTTCATAGACGGCAATCTCCTGCGGACGCTGTTCAAACCGCCGCGCTGCCTCCAGATAGATCAGCGGTTCCCGTTTACTGGTGCAAAGCTCCTCGCAGGAGAGCAGAAAATCAAACAGAGACAGCACCTCCAACCGCTGCAGACACGCCTGCATCAGCGGCATGGCGGTGGCAGAAGCCACGCACATCTGCACGCCCTGTGCCTTCTGCTCCTGCAAATATTCCTTTACTCCTGCTTTGAGTGGGATGTCCTCGCGGTAGTGTTTCTCGATCATCCGCAGCATCTGTTCCTCTGCCTGCTGCGCAGAACATTCCAGCGCATAATGCCGGACAAAAAAGGCTGCCGACTCGGACAAGGTCATCGGTGCGATGGTCTGCATCACTTCATCCGAAATGGCAGTGATTCCCAAACTCGCCAGATACTCCTGTGCCAGATGGTTCCAGACGCCCATCGAGTCGATGAGCGTCCCGTCCATATCAAAGATGGCAAATTGTTTATTCATTGCCCAAAACCATTTTGTCCGACAGCTCGCGCAGTTTTTGGGCGGCTGCCTTTGGATCCTCGGCAGCAAAGATTGCCGAAACCACCGCGACACCGTCCACACCACTGCCGGACAGCTGCATCAGATTGTGTTCCGAGATGCCGCCGATGGCGACCACCGGAACCTTGACCGCATTGCAGATTGCCTGCAGCGTTTCCATCGAAAGGACGGATACGTCGGTCTTGGTGGAGGTGGAAAATACCGCGCCGACGCCCAGATAGTCCGCGCCGTTTTTGACCGCCTCCAGCGCTTCCTCCACGGTATGCGCCGAAACGCCGATCATCATCTGCGGTCCTACCTTTGCGCGGACGTCTGCCGCCTCCATATCCTCCTGACCGACATGGACGCCGTCTGCTCCACATTCAACTGCGATGTCTACCTCGTCATTGACGATGAACGGCACGCCGTAACGATGGCACAGCTGCACCAGGTCGCGCGCCTCCTGCAGAAATGTTTCCCGATCCAGATGTTTTTCCCGCAACTGCACACAGGTTGCGCCGCCTTGCAAGGCAGCTTCCACCTGCTCGTACAGGCTCATCTTGCCTGTCCATGCACGGTCGGTGACGGCATACAGGCGCATCATCTTTTTATCGCAATTCATACATTGCCCCTCTTTCCAGTTCGTCCGGTGTCAGGTGGTCCACCGCGTCGATGATATAGCCGCGGTAGCTCAGGTTGCCGTCCTGCTCACCCAACCGTTCCTGTGCCTTCTGTCCGCACAGTCCCATCGCACAGACCGCCGCGGCGGTTGCTGCCAACGGTTCTGTCGGATTTGCCGCAAGGTAAGCGGTGGTCATCGCCGAGAGCTGGCAGCCGGTTCCGGTGATTTTGCTCATCATCGGATGACCGTTGCGGATACAGTAAGCGGTCTTGGCATCTGCGACAATGTCGATAGCGCCGGTGATGGCGATAACCGCGCCGGTTTTTGCCGCAAATTCCTTTGCAAAGGCAACTGCCTGATCGAGATTCTGCTCGGTGACCTGGTCGGCGACATCAGCATCCACACCTTTGGTGCTGCCGCTGCCCATCGCCAGCGTCTTGATTTCCGAGATATTGCCGCGGATAACGGTAAACTGTACCTCCTTCAGCAGCTGCAGCGCCGTGTTGGTGCGCAGCGTCGAAGCTCCGGCGCCCACTGGATCAAGCAGCACCGGATGATGCAGGCGGTTGGCCTGCTTTCCTGCGGCAATCATCGCAGGGATGGTGTGCTGATTCAGCGTGCCGATATTGATATTCAGTCCTGCACAGAGGGAGGTGATCTCCTCCACCTCGTCCACATCGTCGGCCATAATCGGCGATGCTCCGCACGCCAGCAGAATATTGGCGCAGTCGTTGACGGTGACATAGTTGGTGATATTGTGAATCAGCGGATTTTTTTCGCGCACATTGGCAAGCATCTTTCCAAGCATATCATTTTCCTCCTTTTTCCTCTGTTAGTGGCTCAGCTGGGCCTGCATCTGATGAAGCACGCCGCCTCTTTGCAGCGAGTAGAGCAGGATACCGGACAGCACTGCACCGCCTGCTGTGGAAACAAAGAACGGAATAATATAAGCATAGAACATCACTTCACCAGCAGGCTGGCCCATCAGCAGGATTGCAACCGGATAAGCGCACAATCCGCCCAGAATGGAGGTGCCAAAGACCTCGGCGATCAGGGTCGGGAGCAGCTTCGGGACTTTGTAGTACATCAGTCCGCACAGCAGCGCGCCGAACATGCTGCCAGGAAAGGCCATCAGACTGCCCAGTCCCAGCAGATTGCGGATCAGGCTGGCTGCAAAGGCGACACCCAGTCCGTAACCAGGACCGAGCAGCACTGCGCACAGGATGTTGACCATGTGCTGCACCGGCGCACACTTGCTGCCAAAGACAGGGAAGGAAAACAGGCTGCCCACGACGGCAACCGCACACAAAATACCGGCAATACATAATTTTTGAACATTACTTTTTCTCATCGTTGACACTCCTTTGATGTTTGACAGAGAAACGGGCAAAAACAGCGACGCTTCTCCCATGAAATTGCATCCATGAAACAAAGCCGGTGGATTCCACACAGCCCTTTTGGCCTCCTGAACCGTTGTTCAGAAGGTATCGGAAGAAATCGGTCGAGACTTGCTGGTCTCCTCTCACGCCGGAACACGGCTTCCCATCGCTGTTATTACAAGACCCAGGGCGCTCCCCCTTTGTCCGCCGCGGTTATCTCGCGGAATTCCCCTTCTGCCTCCCTTCAAAAAAGTGCAAAAAAACAGGAGACACCTGATGAGGTGTCTCCGAAAAAGCAGTTTTATACTTCCTACGGCGGCATTATCCGCATCAGGTTAAGGGTCGAAGTTAAGATGACTTCCTCTCAGCCTGCCATACAAGCTCCCCTGTTTTTGCTGTATTATTATACCGCAAGTTTTGTCCGATTGCAAGTATTTTTGTCCGATGGTGGATCATCGTGCCGCTGTGTTACCGTGCGTTTTGAACCAGCGGAGCGACGGTTTCTGCTTAGCTGTTCATTGCACCAAACTAGGTTCATACTTTCCTCTGCTTCCTTTTGCCGCCAGATTTTGTCCTCCATGGAAATCCTGACCCGCTTGGATTACTTAGGGACATTTTAGCAGATAACAGTCAGTGAAAACGGCTGAAAAACCGAACTACAATGAGCAGTCGAAAGTGTAGAAGTAGTTTCAGGCAAGCTCTGTACAAAACTGATATTTTGTGGTAGACTTTACGAAATTGAACACAAAAGCTATGATAAGAAATAGTAAGCATCTCGGATTTTCAGAGAGAAGGCGGTCGGTGCGAGCCCTTCATGAAAAGATGCCCAACCCATCTTTGAGCTGTGAGCTGAAATAATAGTAGGCCTCATCGGGTTCTCCCGTTACAGAGATATGGCATCGGATTTTACCCTGTGCCGGAAAGTGCGGATTTTATCCGAATTTAGGTGGTACCACGGACTTGTTTATAGTTCGCCCTAAGCTGACGTAGTGTCGGCTTAGGGCTTTTTTTGTGTTCAAAAACAAAATGGAGGTATCATAATATGAAACTTGAGAAACTTGTCGGAGATCGTTTCCGAGAAAGACCGTCAGATTGTCTCGTTGACAGCCACGCTTTGATGGTGCGTGGCGGCTACATGAAGTATGTGGCAAACGGCATTTATTCTTCCTATATGCCGTTAAAAAGAGTGACCCGCAAAATCGAACAGATCATTCGCGAGGAAATGGATGCAATCGACGGACAGGAGGTTCAATTTCCCGTCGTTATGCCTGCATCTCTTTGGCAGGAGTCTGGAAGATATGAAAGCATTGGCAAAGAAATGGCTCGTTTCAACGACCGAAACGGCAGTCCTCTTGTGCTTGGTATGACACATGAAGAAGCTGCTGTTCATCTTGTGCGTGATTATGGTAAGAGCCATGTAAAATATCCCTTCATGGTGTACCAAATCCAGACCAAGTTTCGTGATGAAGCAAGACCGAGAGCCGGACTGATCCGTGTGCGTGAATTTACGATGAAGGATGCGTACTCCTTCCATACCAGTCAGGCAGATTTGGAGGAATATTACGACAGGTTCCATCAGGCTTATGAGCGTATTTATGCAAGAGTCGGTCTGCCGGAAGTTATTTCCGTCGCTGCTGATTCCGGTATGATGGGTGGCAGTATTTCCCACGAGTTTATGCTGCTCACCCCTATCGGTGAAGATTCTATTGCCATCTGCACGGAATGTGATTACCGCGCGAATATGGAATCTGCTGAAAACATCCTTCACAACAAAAGAAACGACGTTTCTGATGAACTGACTCTCGTGCATACCCCGAACACCCACACCATTGAGGAAGTATGCACGTTCCTGCATTGTGATAAAAAGACTTCCTGCAAGGCTGTGGTCTACCAGAGTAATTTAGATGACCACTATATTGTACTGTTTATTCGCGGCGATCTGGATGTCAATGAAACCAAGCTCACAAACTATTTAGGCTACGATATACATCCGGCAGTGATTACCGAAGAAAGCGGATTAACAGCAGGATATATCGGTCCTGTCAATCTGAACGGCAATTTTACCGTTTTGTATGATCGCTCCCTTGAGGGAATGAACAATCTTGCCTGCGGCGCTAATGTATACGAGTATCACTATACCGGTCTTGATATGAGCCGCGATGTCGAAGGCACAGAATACCACGATTTTGCCAAGATTCAGGAGGGCGGCATCTGTCCGCATTGCGGCAAACCCATGATTACTATATCCCGTGGTATTGAAGTGGGAAACATCTTCCAACTCGGCACCAAATATACAAAGTCCATGAATATGACTTATATCGACAGCAACGGCGAAACACAATATCCTCTGATGGGATGTTACGGTATCGGTATCGGCAGACTTGCCGCTTCGATTTGCGAAGCACATCACGATGATTACGGTCCGATCTGGCCGATGGCTGTTGCACCTTGGCAGGTACACCTCTGCGCTGTTCGTGCCGACGATGCTGAGGTGAAACGTTATGCCGACAAGTTGTATGAGGAACTGCAAAATAAAGGTGTAGAGGTCATTTATGACGACCGTATCGTAAGTGCCGGTGTCATGTTCTCGGATGCCGACCTGCTCGGTGTACCTTTTAGAATCATTGTTAGTCCACGAAACATGAAGCAGAATATCGTTGAAATTGTTTCAAGGGATAAGAGCTTTTCTGCAAACGTTTCTATCAACACGGCAACAGAGGAAGTACTAAAAATATTGTCTGACGTAAAATAAACTGTTATAACAAAACGGCGGCAAGGATAAATTTCTCTCCTTGCCGCCGTTGCTATTTGATAAAAAGTGTTCTGAGACTCACTCTGCTCAGGTGAATCTATCGATTTCTATTTCGTGATTGTTTTCCAACAGGTTAGGCGATTACTCACATTTGGAGAGTAAAGCTACTGTTTCCACATAGTTCGTCTGGATAGAGTGTACGCCCTTGCTGTTTTTACAATCAAGGGAACATATCTACAGTACTTTCTGTGTTTATCCTTTTGTGGGAATATGTCAATAAATCGGATGTATCTTCTTTCATGAAGCTTCATTTACACTTCACGCAAATCAACAGACATAATTTCCCTCGTGGGCCAGAATGCACACAAATGTAGCTTTGTAATCATTCCCATAAACGGATGAAAGGATTTTAACAAAACAGGAAGTGCGTTGCATATTGTTTCCGTCTCATCAATCAATATCGTAGCATGAGGTGTCCATGGAAACGTTTCATCGGTTTTGATATGAATCGCTTCTCGAAGTGAGAAAAGTTTGGGGGGATTCATGTCAGGAGCTGCAAAAAGAACCTTGCCTCCTGCAAATATTCCAATGTGACTAATGTGAACCGGTATAGCAGCAAACTCTCTTGCCAGATGTTGCATTTCGCAAATCACCTCTTGCTCCTTATCAAGTGCAAAAGTTGCCAAACTAATATGGAACGGAAGTCCGGGTGTCTGCGTACCAACAAATCCCTCATTTTTTAATTGATTACTCCATTCATTCATCAGTGCCTGCGATTCTTCATCAAAATCTGCCATTAATGTCAGAAACTGTTCTGCCATATACCATTCCCCTCCATATTAATTCCCTTTCATCTTGCCCCAGAAACAAGTGAATCATTGCTGTCCTTTTACCATCAACACCACGCACTCTACATGCGTCGTCCGCGGGAACAGGTCAACAGGCGCCGCCTTCACCAGCTGGTAACCCAGTGCGGCAAGCTCCTTGCAGTCGCGGGCAAGCGATGCACTGTTGCAGGAAACCATCACCAGACGCTGAGGAGCCATCGCTGCAATCGCCTGCAATACCTGCGCATCACAGCCTTTGCGCGGCGGGTCCACCACAATCACATCGGGATGCAGATTTTCCTCTGCCAGCTGCACTGCCGCTTCCTTGGCATCTGCACAGATAAAGCGGGCATTCTCTACGCCGCAGCGTTTGGCATTGGCGCGGGCATTTTCCACTGCATCCGGCACAATCTCCACGCCGATCAGTTCGCGCACCTTGGATGCCATCGACAGACCGATGGTTCCTGCGCCGCAGTACAGGTCGACCAGCAGCTCGTCGCCGCGAAAATCCGCCATCTCGGCAGCCAGCTTATACAGCTTCTGTGCCGCCTGACGGTTGACCTGGTAGAAGCTTAATGGCGACAGCTCAAAGCGCACCGAGCACAAGGTGTCCTCGATGGTGTCGCTGCCATAGATGGTCACACACTTTGGTCCGAGGATAACATTGTTCTGCTCGCGGTTGATATTGAGCACCACCGAGGACACCTTCGGGCAGACCTCCAACAGTCCCTGCACATACTCCTGCTGATGCGGCATCCGCTCGCTGTTGAGCACCAGGCAGACCATCACCTGACCGGACACCTCTCCATAGCGCAGGTACAGGTGGCGCACCTTTCCCTTGCCGGTTTCCTCGTTGTAGGCAGAGATGTTGTGCTGTTCCAGAAACTGTTTTGTATATTCGAGGATGTCCTCAAAAAAGTCCGGCTGCAAATCACAGCTGGCGCAGGAGATCACCCGATGGCTGCGCTTTGCAAAAAAACCCGCCTCGATTTTTCCATCGTGCTCCCGAATGGGATACTGTGCCTTGTTTCGGTAACCCTGTACCAGCGGCGACGGTGTGATGGGCAGCATCGTCGGTTCCAGTCCACCCAAGCGTCGAAGATTGGATTCCACAAACTCGGCTTTGTGCCGCAGTTCTGCCTCGTAGGAGATATGCCGAAAAGAGCAGCCGCCGCACTTTTTATACACCGGACAATGGTCGTCCACGCGGTCGGGCGACGGTTCCAGCAGTTCTTCCACGATGCCGAAGCTGTAATTTTTCTGCACCTTGACGATCTTTATTTTCAGTCTGTCCCCTACCGCTGTATATGGAACAAACACCACCATTCCATCAATTTTGGCTATGCCGTTTCCGTCCGAGGACATCGCGGTGATCACTGCTTCTTCCACCTGATTTTTCTTTAGCATATTCCTTCTCCATTTCTGTTTTCCATCGTTTGAACTCTCTATTTTTTACGCCAGCAAAGATGCCGCCAGACCGATCGCACTGACAGCAAAAACTCCTGCCGCAAACACCAGGAGGACTTTTTGCAGGCGTCGGTCGGCATGAAACGCACGGTCAATCTGCTGCGAAAACAACGCACAGACAATCGCCGGCACCAAAAACAGCCAATAGGATTCCATCTTCGATTTCTCCTTTGGTTTGAGCGCATTTTTCTCTCTTGTTGATGTTAGTATAACAAAAAAAAGGCCCTGCTTCAACCAGAGCCCTTCTGCTTTGTGTATTTTTCTGGTATACTGTCAACAGCAATCGTTTTTTCGGAAAGGAAATCGACCATGGCAAAAAAATCCAACAAGCCTTACAAAAAGGCGTATCTTGAAATTACCAATGTCTGCAATCTCAGCTGCTCCTTCTGTCCTAAAACAAAACGTTCTCCGCGCTTTGTCAGCGTGGAGGAATTTTCCCGCCTGCTCTGCCAGGTACAACCGTTTACCGACTATGTCTATCTGCATCTGATGGGCGAACCGCTGCTGCATCCAGAACTGGGTGAGCTGCTTTCCCTGTGCGACAGCCATCATCTCAAGGTGTCGCTGACCACCAACGGCACCCTGATTGCAAAGCAGCAGGCGCTGCTGCTCTCCTCTCCTGCGATGTATCGGGTGAGCATCTCGCTGCACAGCTTTGAGGCGAACTGCACTGGTCAAACGCTGGAGGACTATCTTGCCGACATCCTGCATTTTTGCCGCGTCGCCTCCCAGCAGACCGGTATCTACTGCGTACTGCGCCTCTGGAACAAGGATAGCGCCCTGCTCAAAGCGCAGAATCAGCGCAACGTCGACATCTTCGCCCAGGTGCGTACCTTCTTTGAACTCGACTTTGATCCTGCACAGGCGCTGGAACAAAAGCCCAGTGTTCAGATCTATCCGCGGGTCTATTTGGAAACTGCCGAAAAGTTTGCCTGGCCCGATCCTGAGCGAGACGATCCCGCAAACAGCGTCTTTTGTCACGGACTGCGCGACCAGTTCGGCGTGCTGGTCGACGGCACCGTCGTTCCCTGCTGTCTGGATGCAGAAGGCGTTATCAACCTCGGCAACATCTACGCTCAGCCGCTGGCTGAAATCCTTTCCTCGCCGCGCGCACGGGCACTGTACGACGGTTTTTCCCGCCGCGTTCCTTCGGAGGAACTCTGCCGACGCTGCGGATACGCCCAGCGTTATTCCATCCTATAATTTTTCCAGCCGGCGCTTCATCTGAAACGCCAGCTCGCTGACCGGAATGGTCAGCAAAAACCACAGCGAGGTAAAGCCCAGACAGACCTGGCCCATCAGATTAAGCGGCTGGTCGGCATAGTTCCACACATCCCAGCCCAGCTTCAAATTGACCAGACACCCTGTCACAAATTCCAGAACCGTAATCAGGGTACAGCTGGCAAAGCAGCAGAACCACAGCGGCAGCCTGCCGCAGCAGCGTACAGCCAGCTGTGCCACCAGCAGATAGCACAGCCCGCCCAGCACAAACATGCTCCAGTGGGTAAATCCACGCCAGAGCACCTCCAGAAAGGAATAGCAGATACCACCGAACAAAAACAGAATCAAACAGGAAACACTTTTCTTTAACACAAAATCACCACAGCACACGTTTTTCTTTTAGTATCACAAAAAAGGCGGGAAATATACTTCCTGCCTTTTTTATTTATGAATCGAAAAAAAGACCTCCAAAGGTATTTGGAGGTCTTTCAGTCATTGTTTATGCAAGTGTTGTGCTGCCAAACCAGTACATGCCGTTGCCATCGACGGTCCAGCCGGAAACCTTGGCGGTATCGGTGGTTGTGGTGATGACATTGCGGTACAAAGGCATCACATAAGCATCGTCCACCAGTACCTTTTCTGCTTCATTCAGCTTGGTGGTACGCTCCTCGCCGGTTGCCTGCATCGCATCCAGCATCAGCTGGTCAAAGTCAGGATTGGTGTATCCGCAGCCAGACTGGAGGTTGGAAGAAAGGTATGGCTGCAGGTAGAGCTGCTGATCGTTGACATCTGCTTCCCAGACGCTGCACAGTACATCGCTGTACTGGAGGCTGTTGCGGCTGAGCTTGAAGGTCTCTGCATCCTGTGCAGTCAGGTTGACGGTCAGACCCAGTGCTTCCCATGCAGATTTTACGGTCTGCAATGCAGCGGCAGTCTGCTCGTTGTCCAGATAAACGATTTCAATGGTGCTGCTGTCACCGGCATCTGCCAGTGCAGCTTCGATGACGCTCTTTCCGGAATCATCCGCAGCAGCGGAGAGAATCTCCTGTGCGCCGCTGACAGAGGTCAGTGCTTCACCGCCGGCAGCCTGTGCTGCAGCGGTGCGGTCCAGTGCCTTGGAAAGTGCTGCACGGACGTCTGCATTTTTCAAAAGCTCGTTGCCGGTGTTGGCGTTGACTACCAGGCTGACCACGCGGTTGGAAGCAGCGGTCGAAGCCTCGATGGTGGAAGCAAGCTCCGGTACCTCAACGGTGTTGCCTGCGGTATCGGTCTGATCTTCTGGCTGAGAGATAGCGCCGTCGGTCATCACGATGTCGCCGAAGGCCATGCCAACCGGAGCAAAGTTGTCATCCAGCATCTTTGCAACGATGTAGTCCAGAGAAATGCTGTCCTTGTTCCAGTACTCTTTGTTCTTCTCCAAAACGAACTCAACACCCTCGGTGTAACCGACCAGAGTGAATGGTCCGTTAGAAACAGCTCTTGTCGGGTCTTTCGACCAGCTGCTGTCCGAGCTGACCAGGTCCTCGCGCAGCGGCATAAATGCCGGCAGGCAGAGCAGCTCATTAAAATATGGAGTCTGCTGGTTTAAGGTGACTTCCAGTGTCTTGTCGTCCACTGCCTTGACACCCAGTGTGTCGATCTCTGCCAGTCCCTGTGCAATGTCGTCATAACCGGTCAGAACGCTCATCAGGTAAGCGTTGCTTGCGTTGTTTTCCGGGTTTGCACAGCGTTTCCATGCAAATTCAAAATCCTGTGCCTTGACTGGCTCACCATCCGACCAGGAAGCGTCGCGCAGAGTGTAGGTCAGGGTGACGGTGCCGTCCTCGTTGACCTTTTCCTGCGGCATATCCGCTGCCATTGCCGGCTGTGCGCCGCTGCCGGTGTTGCGCATCAAACCTTCAAAGGTGTTATTGACTACACTCATGCTGCCCGAAGAAACGCTCCATGCCGGATCGAGCGCCTCGCTGTCGCCGCCCAGATTCCAGGTCAGTACATCACCTTTGCAGTCGTTGCTGACCATATTGTCTGCACTGGAGGTTGGCGTTTTTTCGGTTTCCTGTGTCTGTTCGGTGGTCTGTTCGTCGGTTGTCTGCTCATTCGAGCCGCAGCCGCTGAGAACCGAAACGGAAAGGAGCATTGCAAGCAGTAAAGCTAAAACTTTTTTCACTGTTTTTCCCCCATTTACCCTACGGGTTTTTATTTTTCCACACCAGAACCCCAGCGTTTTCTCTTCGCAGAGGGCTCTGTTTTTTCATATCATGGTTAGGATTTATGATACCACGCTTTCAGCCGTTTGTCAAAGAAACAAGGCCGTTTGTCGGATATTTTACAGTTTGGAAAAAATTATCCGCCCAAACTTAACGTCCAAAAGCGGCGCGAACCTCTCCGGCAAGGTAAAGCGAGCCCAGAGCGCAGACCACGCCCTCTTTGCCCGCCTGTCGGGTGGCTTCCGCAATTCCCTCGCGGACACTGCCACAGGCACAGGCAGGAAGGTGAAAACGCTCGGTCAGCTGCTGTGCCAGCAGCTGCGGCTGCATGGCGCGCGGGCTGTCCGGACGGATGCAGACAAAACTCTTGGCGATCGACGCCATCTCTGCAAGCATATGGTCGGTGTCCTTATCCGCCATCATTCCCACCAGAAAAACCACCTTCTGCCCAGGATAATACTCCCTGAGTGCCGCTGTTGCCGCGTGCAGGCACTGCGGATTGTGTCCACCGTCCAGAATAAAGTCCGGTGCAGTCGAAAGACGCTCAAACCGCGCCGGCCAAACTGTCTTTGCAATGCCTTCCCGTACATCGTCATCGCTGATGCGGTATCCCTGTGTTCGCAGCATGGCGACTGCCTCCAGAACGTTTGCTGCATTTTTTCGCTGATGTGCGCCAGCCAGCGGCAGCATCAGCTTTCCATATTCCCTGTCCTCCAGCGTCTGACCCGCTACCGAAGCGTCGAGCACCCGCAGACGCTCGGGATCTGCCAATGCTAGTGGCGCATGGTATTTGTCACAAATTTGCTGGACAACCGCTACCGCCGAAGGCTCCTGCAGCGCCATCACCGTTGGTGTCCCTTCCTTGACGATGCCGCCTTTTTGCGCGGCGATCTCCTCCAGTGTATTTCCCAGTGTTTCGGTATGATCCATTCCCAGCTGGGTGATAATGGCAACCTTTGGCGAAGGGATGACATTGGTGGAATCGAGCAGCCCGCCGATTCCCACCTCCAGCACTACGATATCACAGTGCTGCTGTGCAAAATACCACAGTGCCATCAAGGTCAGCACCTCAAAGACGATAGGTACTCCTCCGAGCTGTTCGCAGACACGCTGCACCTGACTTGCTGCCTCCACAAAGTCCTCGTCCGAGATGGGCACTCCATCAATATGCATCCGTTCATTGTAGCGCATCAGATGCGGCGAGGTATAAAGTCCGGTGCGATAGCCCGCCGTCTGCAATACCGAGGCGGTCATTGCCGCAGTGCTGCCCTTGCCGTTGGTGCCGGCGATATGTACAAATTCGGTATGATGGTGTGGATCGCCCAGAAGATGCAGCGCCTGCTGTAACTTTTCCAATCCATAGCGTTCCCGCACGATGCTGCTGCTTTCCACAAATTCCACTGCCTGTCGATAATCCACTGTGATCCCTGCCCTTCACCAAAAACGATTCAAAACAAAAGGGACACTATCCAAAAACAGTGTCCCTTCCGGCATCCTGAACGGATTTACATTATTTAACGTAAGCGATTGCTTCGATCTCAACCAGAGCGCCTTTTGGCAGTTTTGCAACTTCGTAAGCAGCACGAGCTGGGCAGTCCTCGGTGAAGTACTCAGCGTAAACTTCGTTCATTGCGGTAAAGTCACCGATGTTCTGCATCAGAACGGTGGTCTTTACAACGTTTTTCATCGACAGACCCTCAGACTCGAGGATTGCTTTGATGTTTTCCAGGGACTGTTTGGTCTGAGCTTTGATGCAAGCCTCTGCCAGTTCGCCGGTTGCTGGGTTGATTGGCAGCTGACCAGAGATGTACATATTGTCACCAGCAATAATTGCCTGGGAGTATGGTCCGATTGCGCCTGGAGCTTTTGTTGTTGCAACTACTTTTTTCATGATAATCTCTTCCTTTTCATTCAAATTTTTTCGCAGACTGCGATAATATATGAAAACCCGACGGTTTTCCTTCCATTTCCTATTTTATCATATTTTATACAGAAATGGCAACCTCTATTTTTCTACGAGCATCATCTTTGCACATTTATACACATCTCCACAGCCCATGGTGATGACCAGATCTCCTGGCTGTGCATGACTCATCACATATGCAGAAATTTCCTCAAAGGTCTTAAACCAGACACAGCCTGGAATCTTGTCTGCCAGATCTTTAGCGTAGATGTTGTAGGTGTTTTTCTCGCGCGAACCCATGATCTCCGACAGCACCACATGGTCCGCAATCTGCAGTACCCTCGCAAAGTCGTCCAGCAGCATCGCTGTACGGGAATAGGTAAACGGCTGGTGTACCGCCCACACGCTCTTGTATTCCATCGCCTTGGCTGCTTTCAGGGTAACCTCCAGCTCCTTTGGATGGTGGCCGTAGTCGTCCGCAATGGTCACGCCCTTGTTGACTCCCATGATTTCAAAGCGGCGTCCTGCTCCCTGGAATGCACCTGCCGAAACGATCGCCTCCTGTGGAGTACAGCCCGATTCGATGGCGGCGGCAATCGCTGCCATACTGTTTAAAATATTGTGGTCACCAGGCACGTTCAGCAGCACCTGTCCCAGCTCCTCCCCATGGCAGCAGAGGGTATAGCTGGTGTGGCGTCCATCTTTATGGACGATGTGGGTGGGATAATAGTCGTTCTTCGGGTCGATACCGAAGGTAATCATCTTTTTGCCGGTGACGCCTTCGACCGCTTTACAGGTGTTGAGGTCATCGCCGTTATAGATTACCGTCCTGGTGGTCATCTGGGCAAACTTGTGGAAGGAGGCAATGATGTTGTCCAACGTCTTAAAGTATTCCAGATGGTCGGCATCGACGTTGAGGATGACCGCAATATCAGGGTGGCACTTGAGGAAGTGATCCTCAAACTCGCACGCCTCGCAGACCATAATGTCGCTGCTTCCCAGTCGTCCGCTGCCGCCGATGGCCTCCAGCTTGCCGCCAACAACCGCCGACGGGTCCTTGCCGCACTCCATGAACATCTGGGTCAGCAATGCAGTGGTGGTCGTCTTGCCATGGGTGCCGCAGACGCAGATGCAGTTGTCAAACCAGCTGGTCACCAGTCCCAGCAGATCGGCGCGCTCGATGGTCGGCACACCGCTTGCACGGGCAGCAATCAGCTCAGGATTATCGTCCATGATGGCCGCAGTGTGGACAATCAGGTCGGCGCCTTCGATGTTTTCGGCGCGCTGACCCAATGTGACCGGAATATCCATCTTTTCCCGTTCGAAGTTGATGGTGTCACCAGGGTTATTGTCCGAACCGGTGATATAGTAGCCCATTCCGTGCAGAATCTGCACCAGCGGGAACATACCCGAACCGCCGATACCGATGAAATGAAGATGCTTTTTATCGTCCAGAAAATCTTTGCGAATCTTTGTCATACAAACCACCTTTGATGTGTGTTTTTCTTTGGATTGTGGATGTGCCCTCTGTTTTCTCTATTATATTGCGAATCGAGTGGAAAATAAACAGTATTTTCCCGATTTTGTTCGATTTTTCTTTTTCTTGCCATCAGCGCATAAGCTGAGAAAGGAACGAGCATACTATCATCGACCTTGAAAACCTTTCCAAAAACCGACCCAAAGGAGAAAACAGCATGAACATTACTGATATTCGCATCCGCAAAACCTACACTGAAAACCGTCTGCGTGCGCTGGTTTCCATCACAGTGGATTATGACCTTGCTGTCCACGACATCAAGATCATCGAGGGACCAGAGCGTCTGTTTGTCGCGATGCCCAGCCGCCGCGATGAAACCGGCGCCTTCCGCGATATCTCCCACCCTATCACTCCACAGGCCCGAAAACAGCTGGAGGACGCTGTGCTTCAGGCTTACGAAAAATACATTGCCGAACACGAGTCTGCACCTTCTGTTCCCGATTCCTCCGAACAAAATCCACAGGCTTCCCGTCAGACTGCCCTGTGGGAACAAAACCTCTACAATGCGCCCAATCCGACCTTCCGCTCCTGAAAAAAGCTCCCGCAAGGGAGCTTTTTTCATTTCTTCTCTTTTTGCTCGATCATCTCGGCAAAGACAAGCCAGCCAATGCCGATCACCAGACTGAGAATTCCCATCACTGGCAGAAAGATTCCCGTATATTCCAGCCCTGCCGCAAACAAACCCATATCCCAGGAAGTTATCGAGCTCATAAAGACGGCTGCCGACAGATTCCATGTACAGAAAAACATCGCTCCCATCAGGCAGAATACGGCGCCAACGCCTCTGCGGTTCATCCGATGCCCTCCTTTCTTTTTATTTTTTACTATCGTAGCATATTTGGATGACTGCCGCAATGCTGCTGTGGATGCAGATGTTTTCCACAGTAAACAAAAAGCCCTTCCTCCGGGTGGAGAACCAGAGGAAGGGACTTTATGATGAATGTTTACCTAGGCTAAGAAGGGATTATCTTCTCTTTTTGCCCAGAGCGACTGCACCTGCCAGAGAAACTGCTGCCAGTGCAACTGCCAGACCGATCATATCATCGGAACCGGTGTCAGGGTTGCCCTTGTCGCTGTTGCCGCCGAGGTAGTCGTTGCTCTCCTGCACCTGGCCGTTTCCACCGTTGGATGGAGTTTCCACAGTTTCCTCGTTGGTGTTGTCGTTGGAAGGAGTTTCTGCCTCTGCGCTGATGTCCAGTGCAGTTGGGCTGAGTACATAGTTGCCCAGGGAGCGGGTTTTGAGCTCCATGGCTTCGTTTTCTTCGTTGTAGACAGCCTCGGTTGCTTTGAGCGCACCGTTAACCACCTGATACAGGTACATTGGCTCGTCCACTGGGATGATCAGTGTACCGGTGGTGTTGAAGCTGTCCAGATCGCCGCGGAAGTTGTAGAAGTACAGGTCTTCTGCATAGCGGCTTGCAATCTCTCTGTCGAACAGACGGTCGAACTCGAGCATTACTTTATCGCCGCTGAACATTCTTACAGTATAGTAAGCATTGTCATTAAAGTTGAAGGTAGCAGTACCATCCTGATCCTCTGCTACTTCCCAGACGGATTTTTCGTAGACGTTGTTATCCCATTCAAAATCAACCAGCTTGTCGGAGGAAGGGTTTGCAAAGTTGCCTTCCATCTGGATCTGCTCGGTCTTGTTCTGGGTATAACGCTCGTTGATGTAGATGTTGAAGTTGTATTCCAGCGCGTCCAGGCTGTTGTACTCGTCCTTGGTCTGTGCCTTTACATAGACTGCACCTTTGACCAGATTCTTGTCGCTCGACTGTGCTTTGTAGAACTCTGCGGTTTCGATGACTGCTTTGGTCTTGTCCACAAAGTTGAGCTTCCAGTTTTTGTCGATCTGACCGTTGTATGGTACATGACCGGTCATCTCTTCCTTGGAAGCGCCGATGGTCACGCTCTCGCCTTCTGCGGTAGTGAAGTACAGCGGCAGGTAGATGTCATCCCCTGGCTGAAGTTCGATTTTGTTTTTCTCCTGCAGGTCGTAGCTGTGTACTTCCTCGCCGCGCATCACCTGAATCTGACCGCCAAAACCAAACTCGTTTGGCCACTGATTGCCGTTTTCATCGACAATCCCTGTCTCAATGTCGGCAAATGCCACGGTACTCATCGAGAGCAGCATGGCGGATGCCATCGAAAGTGCAATGATTTTTTTCATTTTTTGTTTTCCTCCTATGAATCATCTGTTCTGTCGCACCCGCTGCTGTCAAGTATTCCTCCTGTTGTGAATAGAAGAGCTGAAACCGATGTCCGCAGCCCTCCCTGTGGAAGGACGGTCTGTGAAGTTCTCCACGCACTTCCTACGTCTGTGGCTTATTATATACGCTGCAAAACAATTTTGCAATAGCTTTTACAGTGGTAAATGTTTGTTGTTTTTCCGCTTATCACATCCCGTTCCAGCTTTTTGGAGAAACAGGTGTGGGATATTGAGAAGCGGATGATTGAACGGTTTGGAAATCGGGCATACTGTGGACGAAGCAAAAACTCACTTTATCAAGAAAAGAGGGACACGCCATGAACCTGACCACCAAAGAACTGACCGCCATTGAGGAGCAGCTGGGACAGGAAGAACTGCTGATCCAGAAGTTCAAGATGTACGCCGAGATGACCCAGGACCAGCAGCTGAAAAGCTCCTGCCAGCAGATCGCTGCCAAACACGAAATCCACAAAAGCAAGCTGCTCAACCTGTTGTCCTGACACTGCAAAGGAGGAATGTACCCATGATGAAAGAAACACTCAACGACCGTGAGATGCTGACCGATGCACTCTCGTCCGAGAAATTCATGACCGAAAACTACAACACCTTCACCAACGAATGTGCCTCCCCGACACTGATGAACGAATTCATGAACCTGCTGTCCGAGGAACACCAGATCCAGCACGACATCTTTTCCGAGATGCAGAAGCGCGGCTGGTATCCAACCCAGGATGCGCCCGCCGAAAAGATCGCACAGACAAAGATGAAATTTTCCTCCAGTTCCAACTAACCTCCCGCAGGAGCTGCCCATAAAAATGGGCAGCTCTTATTTTTATAACGATAAATGCTTCGTGCTTTGTGCTCATCCTAAAATAATTTACGCTGTCTATTTATTTGGTATTGAAAATTGGATGCAAATAAGATACTCTAGTATTGTCCTTGTATATCGCCTATACAAGAAGTTCGTTTTACCAAGGGAGGCATCCAACATGGAAACCAATTCTTCCGTTTTACATACCATCTCCTCGGGCGGCTATGACACCATCTTCACCCGCCTGTACCGCGCCGACGCGCTGGAACAGCAGCGCACACGCTATGCCCGACTGGTGAATACCTTTGCACAGGTCTTTCCAGACGGACAGACACCTCGTCTGTTCAGCGCTCCAGGACGCACCGAGATCAGCGGCAACCACACCGACCATCAGCGCGGCTGTGTTGTCGCTGCAAGCATCCATCTGGACATGATCGCCGCTGCCGCAAAAAATGACTGCAACTGTGTGCGCCTCCATTCCGAGGGCTTTGCGTTCCAGCAGATCGACCTAAGTGACCTGAGCATCCATCCAGAAGAAATCAACACCACCGCTGCCCTCATCCGCGGCACTGCTGCCATCTTCCGTGAAAAAGGCTTTGAGATCGGCGGCGCGGACATCTGCGTATCTTCCAACGTTCTGCGCGGCTCAGGGCTGTCCTCATCGGCTGCCTTTGAGGTGCTCATCGGCACCATCTTCTCCTGCCTGTACAACGACGGCGCCCTCGATCCGGTACTCATCGCTCAGATCGGACAGCTCGCCGAAAACCGCTACTTCGGCAAGCCCTGCGGACTGATGGACCAGATGGCCTGTTCGGTCGGTGGATTTGTATCGATCGACTTCTACAACCCTGACCGCCCGATGGTAAACAAAACCAACTTTGACCCTGCCGCCTATGGATACAGCCTGTATATTGTGGATGTCAAGGGCGATCACTCCGACCTGACCGATGAATACGCTGCCATCCCTACGGAGATGAAGGCAGTTGCCGCCTTTTTTGAGAAGGAGGTTCTGCGGCAGGTACCCGCCGAGCAGTTCTATCAGCATCTGGCGCAGGTGCGCGAGCAGACCAGCGACCGCGCCGTACTGCGCGCCCACCACTTCTTTACCGAAAATCTGCGCGCCCAGCAGGCTGCTCACGCACTTCAGGAAGGCGACATGGACGGGTTCCTCCGCCTGTGCCAGCAGTCGGGACGCTCCTCGTTTATGTACCTGCAAAACATCTACCCGAACTTCTCGCCGCTCTCCCAGCCGGCTTCGGTGGCACTGATGGCTGCAGAACATCTGCTTGAAGGCCGCGGCGCCTGCCGCATCCACGGCGGCGGCTTTGGCGGCACAATTCAGGCCTTTGTGCCCAACGATATGGCAATGCACTTTGCTGCGGAGATGGAAAAAATTACCGGAAAAGACAGCTGCCACCTGCTGACCATTCGTCCATGCGGCGGCATCGAAATTACTGAGGAGGCGTAAGTACCATGGCTGAACTGAGATGGCATCCCCTGATCCAGGATTGGGTCATGATTAACTCCAACCGCCAGAATCGCCCACAGATGCCCAAGGACTGGTGTCCCTTCTGTCCAGGCTCCGGCAAGGTTCCCGACGACTATGAGGTCCTCAAATACGACAACGACTTTCCTGCTCTCTCCCAGAATCCTCCGCAGCCGGACGACGTCGCCAACGATTTTTTCAAGGTTCGTCCGTCCTATGGCAAATGTGAGGTCATCCTCTATTCCCCTGGTCATCACACCACCCTCAAGGAATTGAGCGACGCGCACATGAGAAAGCTGGTGGATCTGTGGGCAGAGCGTTACGCCGATATCCGCAAAGATGAAAACATCAAATATGTTTTCATCTTTGAAAACCGCGGAAGCATGGTCGGTACTTCCATGCCGCATCCACACGGCCAGATCTACGGCTACTCGGTCATCCCGAAGAAGCTCCAGCTGGAACTTCGGTCCGCGCAGCAGTACCGCGCAGAAAAAGGAAGATGCCTATTCTGCGACATGCTCAAAGCTGAGAAGGAATTTGGCAAGCGCATCATCTTTGAGAATGATTCCTTCACCGTCTTTCTGCCGTTTTTCACCGAGTACCCTTACGGCATCTACATCTTTTCCAGGCGGCATTTTTCCCACATCACCGAGATGACCGACCAGGAAAAGACCGACTTTGGCATCACCCTCAAACAGATCGTCGGCATGTTTGACACAATGTTTCACAAGGAATTCCCGTACATGATGTGTATGCACAACGCACCGGTCAACTCCGGCGACGCCGAGGAGGATTTCCACTTCCACGTCGAGTTCTTCCCGCCGCTGCGCTCGGAAAACCAGCAGAAGTTTAACGCCTCCAGCGAAACCGGCGCCTGGGCACACTGCAATCCACGCTGTCCGGAGGAAACCGCCGAGGAACTGCGTGAGGCTTACATCCGCTACCTGGCATCGCTGTAAATTGACTGCATCAAAAAAGACGGACAACAAACTGTTGTCCGTCTTTTTTACCTGCTTAAAATCCTGCCTTCTCCACCATCTCCACCAGAAACGGTTGAATCTGCGGATAGGTCAGCTCCTCCGGCAGCTGATCGAAACATTCCACTCTCCGCATCTCAGACTGCTCCGGCAGTGTGGAAAAAGAGGTAATATCAGCAAAGAACAGTGCGCCAAAATCTTCCTCTCCATCCTTGCTTACTCCATAGACTCCTATCGGGTACAGCTGGTACTGCTCTGCGCCGCTTTCCTCAAACAGTTCCCTGCGCGCAGCCTGTTCAGGAGTTTCTTCCTGCTCAATGTGTCCGCCAGGAACCTCCCAGGTGCTGCGCTGTTTATGCTGGCAAAGCACCCATCTTCCCCGATATTTTGCTGCAATCACCGCATACCGCAGCGGCTTTTTGCAGTCCTCCAGCCTTTCTTCCAGCAGGCGAACACTTATCATCCTGCATTTCTCCTTTCCCAATGACTCATAACCTGTCCTCTGCGCTCATATAGTTTTCTATAGACAGAAGGAGGACTGCTTATGGATCAGACGATATTATTTCTTATTCTGATCGCCTGTGTGGTCGTGCAGGCGATGTTTTTTGTCAATCATCGCACCTTTGTGCGCGGAACGCTCTTTTCGGCGCTCAGCGGCGCCGGATGTCTGGCAGCGATGGAGCTGTTTTTTCCTGCGCTGGGACTGGTCATCTGCGTGCCGACACTGGTCATCAGCGTCGCCTTTGGCATCCCTGGCTGCATTTTTCTTCTGCTCATCAAATTGATTTGCGGCGTATAATCGGCTATAATAAAACTACGCCGGAGGGGGATTTCCTCCTTCTGCAAGTTACAAAAGCAAGGAGGAATCGGTTTGGCAAGACGACCTGAATACCAACTGAGCTGGACCAAAGGAAAAAAAGGAAGCGACGATGCTTTTTATGTACGCGCAACGGTGTTTGTTGTGGAGCAGGGCTTCCAGGTAGAATTTGACGACCTGGACAAGGAATGCTGGCATCTGACCGTCTATGACGGCGAGGAGCCGATCGGCGCCGCCCGCATCTATCAGGACAAGGACGGCGTGTGGAACCTCGGACGCATCTGCGTGCTGGAAAACTACCGCGGCAAAAAGGTGGGCAACCTCATCCTCAAAGCCTGCGAAGAAAAAATCCATTCGCTGGTCAACGGACCGGCAACACTGCACCTGGGCGCACAGGTGCGCGCAAAGGGATTCTATCGCAAAAACGGCTATGTCGAATCGGGCGAGGAATACATGGACGAATATTGTCCGCACGTCCCGATGTCAAAACAGATCTAAACTTTTTTGCCCGCAGCAAGCTGCTGCGGGCAATTTTTTCTGTGCCGCTTTAGTCCTCCACAAAGGAGTGGCTCATGATATAAAATTCCTCCTGGCTTGGAAGCTGCTTTTTCTCGATAGGTTCGAGGGTGTCGTCGTATTTCTGAGCTTCTTCCTCGTCGATGGCCATGACAGGGCTGTCGTAATAAAACCATCTTCTGCCGTCCAGCGCATTCGGAACAAGCTCTCTGACCAGCATTGCCGCCGGAAACTTTCCATTTTCCATGCAGACATTGTACCGCTTGCAGCTTCTGAAGCCGCTGCTGACATAGTTTGACGGGCTGCCGAAGATGACAACGACATCGTATCCCAGCTCCTTGGCCCGTTCAAAGGAATGCTGGATCAGTTTCTTTCCGTATCCTTTGCGCTGGTGGGCAGGATCGACGCAGATCGGTCCAAAGGTGAGAACCTGCTTTGTCTGTCCCTGTTCGTCCACCAGCTTTGCCTTGGTGTACATGATATTTCCGACGATCTTCCCATCCAGCTCCAACACAAAGTCAAGCTCTGAAACAAAGTCCTCATGCCCGCGCATGATGTGGACCAGATAATGCTCGAAGCATCCTGGGACATATTGGTTATAAAACGCTTTTCGGGTCAGCGTTTCCACCTGCTCAAAATCTTCCGGTCGTTCATTTCGTATGGTAAGCATCTGAACCTCCATCTTGTTAATTTACTTTGACCATCCGGTAAAAGCGGCTTTCTCCGAGGAAGGTTTCCTGCTCGATACAGTCTCCCTCAATCACAAAACCCGCCTTCTGATAGCACCGGACAGCCCGTTCGTTCCACGTCCTGACCTCCAGATACAGTGGTTTTCCTGGATAACGTTCCTTTGCGATCTGGGCGGCAAGCTCCAGAATCTTCTTTCCGTATCCTTTGCCGCAAAACTCGGGATTGACACCGATGCCGACAAACACCTCGGTTTGCTCCTCCAGAAGGTTGGTAAAGCCCACCAGCACCTCTCCGTCAAAGTAGGTGTCGAAGTTTTTCTCCTTTTCAGGGTTTGCAAAACCCAGCTTATCCTTCTGCATCTGGTCGTAAGGAGGCAGGCTATAAATGCTGTATTCCCCCTCATACTTCCAGTCGCAGATCATTCGTTTTTCATCTTCTGTTATTGTGTGGTAACAAAGCATTGCGGATACCTCTTGTCACTCAATTATTAGCGTCAGATGTTCCTATCCATCCTGAACATTCTTTCTATTGCGGCAGCACAAAGTTGACCTGGCCGGCGGACACATCCACCGAAGCCACCTGAATTTCAATCTGCTGACCGATGCGGTAGACCTTGCCGCTGAGCTGTTCCTTGAGTTCGAT
Organism: uncultured Negativibacillus sp.; assembly: GCF_944388365.1. Lineage (GTDB taxonomy): Bacteria > Bacillota > Clostridia > Oscillospirales > Ruminococcaceae > Negativibacillus. Next base: position 28,902 of record NZ_CALXIN010000021.1, read on the forward strand.
GCCTTCGTCGAGCTGGTAGTCGCCCATCGGGAGGTCGTGTACCGAAACCATGCCTTCTACGCTGTTTGCAAGTTCCACATAGAATCCATAGCTTGCAACGCCGGTGATTCTTCCCACAAACCGCTCTCCGATGCGGCTGGACATATATTCTGCCTTGTAGCAGCCCTCACAGTCGCGCTCGATGTTCATGGCGTTGACCTCCATCTCACTGGAGTTTTTGCTGGCGGCGGGTACAAAGCTGCCGTACCGCTTTTTAAGCTTGTCCTTAGGCATTCCGGCAAGGTAGCTTGTCAGAATGCGGTGGATGGTCAAATCAGGATAGCGGCGGATTGGCGAAGTAAAGTGGGCATAGTTTTCCAGCACCAGACCGAAGTGGCCGATGTTGCGCTCCGAGTAGACCGCCTTGGACATGGTGCGCAGCAATTGTCCGTTGATGGCAGGTTCCAGCTCGGTGCCACGCACACCTTCGAGGATATCGGCAAAGTCCTTCGGCTGTGGATTTTGCAGCAGGCGGTCAGCAGGTACACCCAGCCGTGTGAGCAGGTCGTGCAGGAGATTGACCTTGATGACCGGCGGCTGCTCATGGACACGGTAGACAAACGGCATCTCCTCGCGCATGGCAAGAGTGGCAGCCGCCTCGTTTGCGGTGAGCATGAATTCCTCAATCATCCGTTCACTTTCACCGGTAGGACGCGGAACGATGTCCTGGATTCTGCCGTCCTTGATAATAAACTTGGATTCATTCGAGCTAATATTCATAGCGCCGCGGGCAAAACGGCGTGCGCGCAGAATCTTAGCAAGCTGCTGCATCAGCTGAATCTGCGGGATGAGCTGATGATACTTCTCGGTGATTTCCGGCGGTGCATTGCCGTCGAGAATCTGATTGATCTCGCTGTACACGCCCTTAACACGGGAACGGATATAGCTTTTGACAAAGCGGAAGCCCTCGATTTCGCCGCTGAGCTTGAGGGTAATCAGCGCCGAGAAGGTCAGGCGCACCTCGTCAGGGTTGAGCGAGCAGATGCCGTTGGACAGCTCCTTGGGCAGCATCGGGATGACCTGGTCGGCATAGTAGACGCTGGTGCCGCGGCGATAAGCCTCAAGGTCAAGCGCACTTC
>NZ_CALXIN010000022.1 GCF_944388365.1 uncultured Negativibacillus sp.
TCGAACCCTCGGTGCCTTTATAGGGCACACACGATTTCCAGTCGTGCGCCTTAGACCAGCTCAGCCATCTTTCCATAGACTTCCTTTGCTGTGTACACCCGAATCACAAGTGCTTTTATATTATACCACCTTTTCAGCAAAAGTCAAGCCTTTTTTACAAAAATCTCCAGTTTACTGCTTCTTTCCATCCTCTTTTCGATTGGTCTGCAAAAAGCTGTCAAATACTCCCATCAGCAGACCCTTCTTCCCGCTGTGATAATAGCGGTGCATCGGCAGCCAGAACAGCAGCGACCCGATCAGACAGACGATCAGATCCAGCATCGTATCGTTGACGCCGGTATCCAGCACATGCTGCGGGTCATTGTGCAAAACCAGGTTAATGACAAACTCCACAATCTCCCAGCCGACGGCAATCAGCGAAGCAAATCCCGCCGAGAAAAATGCAGCCTGCCAGTATTCTTCGCGCTCGATCACAATATGACCTTCTCTGCGCGGCTTCAACACATAAAAAGCGATCAAACCGCACAGTCCAAAGATCACACCGGTCAGTGTGTGCATGACCTTGTCATAGCCTGGCAGGCGGTCATAGCCGTTAAAGATCATCCCGATGCCATAGGTCAGCACAATATACAGATGGGTGGTCAGACGCACCAAAGCATCCTTACGCAGATGAATCACCCATTCAATGATTCTGGGAGCAAAGGTCAAAATCAGTCCCAGCAAAGACAAAAACACATAGTATGGCGTCGAAAAAAAGAGGTTGTACACCGCCATCACGACACAAAAAATACCGAAGCCAACCTCCAACAGCTGGCTTGCTTGATTATATCGGGAAGAAATCTCGTTCATTTAAACTCCTCCTGCTTCTTACTGCTTATAGTATGTTCCCGTGAAGTTTCGGTTTAGACACAAAAGCCGCGGAAAATTCCCGCGGCTTTATGTTTACTCATAACGCAGCGCCTCGATTGGGTCGAGTTTGGCTGCCTTGTTCGCTGGATAGTATCCAAAAAAGACACCGATCAGCATCGAAAATCCGACGGCAATGACAATCGCCTGTACCGATGGACGCGCAGGGAATCCCAGCAGTGCTGCACCGCTGTAACCCATCAACATTCCAAGAGCAATTCCGATGATACCGCCGATCAGACAAATAATCACCGACTCTACAATAAACTGCAGACGAATCGCGCTGTTTTTGGCGCCCAACGCTTTACGGGTACCGATTTCACGGGTTCGCTCGGTTACCGATACCAGCATAATGTTCATGACGCCGATACCACCGACCAGCAGCGAAATCGCTGCAATAACTGCAATCGCAATCTGTACCGTTCCCATCATCGAAGAATACTGGTCGATGATAGAATCCAAGCTGATTGCACTGATGCTGAAATCCTCATTGCGCGCATAAAAGCGGTTAAAGTAATCCTCAAACTCGCTGGCAAGCGCGCGGGCATCGGTGCCCTGTTTTGTCAGCGCTGTGATGCTGTAATAGCCTTCCACTGCACCGGTCAGCTTCCAGGAGGTTGTGATCGGCAGATACAGGTCGGTGCTCATATCCTTTTCCGAAGCTGCTGCACCCATCATCGACATCAGTGCATTCTGTTCATATTGATAGACACCGATGATGGTGAAGGTGTACAGGTCTTTGCCGATATTGACCTTGATCTCCTGTCCCAACGGACTTTCTCCCTGGGCAAACATATTGTTGCAGAATTTGTCCGAAACAACCGCTACGTTTTTGACTCCCTTCAAATCCCGCTCTGCAATAAAGCGTCCCTGCTGCATCTTCAGATGGTTTGCTGTCTGATAGCCGTCATTGACGCCACTGACCGAAACATTGGCATATTTGTGTCCATCGACGGCCCGACCGCTGCCCATTCCTTCGCTGACGCTGACTGCCTCCACCTGGCCGTCGTAATCGCTCAGAAACTGTTCGATCATCTCATCGCTGATGTAGTCATCGGCATCAATCGAAACCGTATAGCTCTGTCCGTTTTCACTTTCACGCTGCTGCAAACCGATCTGCACGTTGTTTGCGCCCATCTCCTGCAGGGAGGAGGTCATCGAGTTGGTCAGCGAATCGCCCACCATGACGATGCCGATGACCGAACTGATGCCGATGATGATGCCCAGCATGGTCAGCAGCGCACGCATCTTGTTGGCACGCAGGCCGGAAATAGCCAGCGAAATATTCTCAAAAATCTGTGTCATAAAGCTCTATGCCTCCTGTGCCGGACGAGGTGGTCTGCCCGAACCGCTGACCTCATCCACCACCTGACCATCTCGAATGGTGACGACACGCTGTGTCTCCTGAGCAAGCTCGAGATTGTGGGTAATCAGCACAATCGTCTTGCCCTGTTTTTCATGCAGACGATGGAACAGATCCATCACCAGTCGTCCTGTGTTGGAGTCCAGCGCGCCGGTCGGCTCGTCCGCCAAAATGATGGAAGGATCGTTTGCCATGGCACGGGCAATCGCCACACGCTGCTTCTGTCCGCCGGAAAGCTCGTTGGGCATGTGTCCCATGCGTTCCTCCATCTCCACCATTTCCAGCAGCTCCCGTGCACGCTGGGTACGCTTGCTGCCGGACATGCCTGCATACAACATCGGAAGCTCAACATTTTTCAGTGCAGAGGTGCGCGGAATCAGGTTGAAGGTCTGAAAGACAAAGCCAATCTTCTGGTTGCGGATATCGGAAAGTTCGGTATCTCCCGCTTGATTGATCGCAACTCCATCCAATAGATATTCTCCCTCGGTGGGACGATCGAGCGCACCGATAATGTTCATCAGGGTCGATTTGCCCGAGCCGGACTGACCGACAATCGAGACAAACTCTCCCTCCTGCACCTGCAGGTCGATGCCCTTGAGGATGGTCAGTTCATTGGGCTGTCCAATATAAAACTTCTTGACAATCCCCTTCATGTCAATGATTGTTTTTGCCATCCACTATTCCCCGCTCTCCGAAGAAAGTCCGACGACAGGTTCCCCTGCTGCAACAAAGTCCGGCGTTACCTCGCTGCCCACGGTGACGCTCTGTGGGTCACTGAGCACGATCATACCGTCAGTAATGCTGTCGCCCGATACCTCCACATAGAAATCGGTTTCCAGACCGGTGGTGACCGGAACCTCGGTGACAACATAGGTGTCCTTGCCTTCGCTGCTCTGCGGCTCGGCAACATACAGCACCTGTGTGCCGTCCGCTTTTTCGACAACTGAATCGTACGGTACACCGTAGACGTCGTCGCGCTCGTCCACCAATACGGTCAGACGGGTATTCATACCGATGCGCAGACCGCTGTTCTGTTCGTCCACCTGTACCTCTGCCTCAAACTCGACGGTCGAGTTGTTGTCGGTGGTCTTGGTGGCGCCGGTGTCGGTCTTGACTGCTGCCGGTGCGATGTATGTAATGGTGCCTGGAATCTCTTTGTCGCCGGTGGCATCCGACTTGATGGTGACCTTCATGCCCTCGGTGATGTTTCCGATGTCATACTCCTTGATATAGGTGGTGACCTTCAGCGACTCGGTGTCCTCGATGACGAACAGCAGACCGTTGCCAGGCTCGCCCACCTTGGCATAGACCGCTGTGACGACGCCCGATACCGGTGCAGTGATGGTCGCCTCATCCAGTGTATTCTGCAATTTTTCGATGGCTATCTCCTGAGAGCGGTTGCTCTCGGCAGCCAGCTGGCTGCTGATCAGGCTGTCCTGCAGGGTTTCAATCTGTTGCTCAATCTGGTTGTTGGTCGCATCGCGCAGCTGTTCGGCGCTGTCCGCCTGATCCTCTGCCTGTTCCTTTTGCAGTGCTGCACTTTCAACGCCGCGTTTGGCGCTGTCGATGCCCTGTTCCAGCTGAGCAACACTGGCGCCGTTCTGTGCATCCTTTGCTGCATCCAGCTGTGCTTCGGCGGTAGCAACGCCGCTCTGAGCCGCTGCAACGCCGCTCTGAGCGGAGGCAGACGAGGAAGAAATGGAGGCTACCTGAGACTGATAATCGGTCATCGCCTGATTGTAGCCATCCTGAATGTTCTGGAAGATAGACTTCTGCTGCACATAGGTTTCGCGTTTATTTTTTAAATTATCTTCTGCATCAGATTGTGCTTTCAACAGATTTTTATATTCATCACTTTCAGTTTCTTTTGGATGTTCCTCTTCATACTTTTTCACCGCTTGAATCGCTTCATCTTTTGCTTCTACAGCCAACTGAATATCCGTCAAATAGGTCTGTTCCAGATGTGTCCACTCTGCTTTTGCAGCCTGATAATCGGCGGTCTGCTGCTCAAAGGTCTGTTTTGCCTGCTCCAGTGCGCTCTGCTGTCCTGCCACCGCACTGTCATAGGCGGACTGCGCCTCGCTCAGCGCATCCTTTGCGTCGCGCAGCGCTTCTTCAGCAGAGGTGACATTTCCGTTGAGCTGGTCGCGGGTGATGCGATAGTTCTCCTGCGCATCGGAAACCGCAGCCTTGGCAGATTCCAGCTGCTGTTTTGCCTGTTCCACACTGTAATCGGCCTGTGTCACGCTCTGGTCGGCAGAAATGGCGCTCGAATCCAGACCGTTTTCATAGTTTTCCTTTGCATTTTCATACGCCTTGCGGCTGACCTCAATCTGGTGTGCCGCCTGACTGTTGCTCGCATCCACCGCTGCCTGCTGCTGAGCAATGTCCAGCTCAAGGTCGCTGGTCTTGAGCTTTGCCAGCACATCACCTTCCTCAACGGTGTCGCCTACCTCCACATTGACCGACTCCACCAAATAGGAGAGCGTCGAATAAACCTTCCGGCCATTTTCTGTGTCCACAACACCGGTCAGGCTGACCGTGTTCTGCAGATCCATCTGCTGCAAAAGCTCGGTGGAAACCAGCGTCTGTGCTGTGCCACCTTTTCCTAATACCAGCCCTCCCACAACAGCTGCTGCTGCCAGCACGCAGACACCTGAGATAATCATCTTCTTCTTAACCATACCCAAGTCTCCTTTTTCGGATTCTTCATTGTATTATTGACTTAATACAATAATATCAACTTGCTTTTTAAAAGTCAAGTCTATATTCGTTTTCCTTACTATATCACACTTCCTATTCTGTGACTATTACCAAACATTCCAATTTTTTAGGCGGTTATTTTCGGTAAATTGTGCTAAACCAACACCTGTTTACAATTTATCCACAGCTCATACACAAATGAAAAAAGATTCCCTTCTTTTTCCTGAAAAGCGTTCTTAAATGTAACGAAACACAAAATATTTCTTCTTCAAAATATAAAAATTTCTGTATAAAAAAAGGCTGCCGAATCGGCAGCCTTTTTTCAGAGATTCATCTTGGTTAGAGGTTAGATTTTGGTGATATCTACCAGCTCCACATCGTTGACGGTGCGGTTGCTCATCAGCGAGTTTGCCAGAGCATTTGCAGTATCCAGTGCAGTCATGGTGACGATGGAACGCTCAACAGCGCGGCGGCGCATCTGTACCGAGTGACGCTGTGGTTTTCTGCCCTTCTTGGAGGTGGTGATGATATAGTCGATCTTGTTCTGATCGAACAGGGTGATGATGTTTGGTTCTTCCTCTTCGATCTTGCGGATGGTGTTTGCAGCAATCATGTTCTGATGCAGGGTCAGTGCAGTACCAGCGGTTGCATAGATTGTGAAGCCGAGTTTTTCGAACTTCTCGACGATTGGAACAACTTCCTGTTTGTCGGTGTCGCGGACGGTAACCAGAACGCCGCCTTCGTGTTTCATCTTGTAGCCAGCTGCAACCAGACCTTTGAACAGAGCTTCATCGAAGGTCTTAGCAATACCCAGAACCTCACCGGTAGACTTCATTTCTGGGCCAAGCAGGGTATCAACGTCGTGCAGTTTCTCAAAGCTGAAGACTGGAACTTTGACAGCAACATACTCAGCTTCTGGATACAAACCGATGCCATAGCCCTGATCGCGCAGTTTTTCGCCGAACATCATGCGGGTAGCGATCTCAACCATTGGAACGCCGGTAACCTTGCTGATGTATGGGATGGTACGGGAGGAACGTGGGTTAACCTCGATGACATAAACTTCGTCATTGTAGATAACGTACTGGATGTTGACCAGACCAACAACCTTCAGCTCTCTTGCCAGCTTGCCGGTGTAGTCGATGATGGTGCGTTTGATCTTCTGGGACAGAGTCTGTGCAGGATATACCGAGATGGAGTCACCGGAGTGAATACCAGCTCTTTCGATATGCTCCATGATACCTGGGATGAGGTAATCTTCGCCGTCGCAGATTGCGTCGACCTCAACCTCTTTACCCATCATATATTTGTCGATCAGAACGAGGTTGTCTTTCATGTGGCTGGTGATGATGTCCATATACTCCTCAACCTCAGCGGTTGTATGAGCAATGATCATGTTCTGACCACCCAGTACATAGGATGGACGCAGCAGAACTGGGAAGCCCAGTCTGTTTGCAGCAGCAACTGCATCTTCCTTGGTCAGTACGGTTTCACCCTTTGGACGCGGAATGCCCAGTCTGCCGAGCAGTTCATCGAAGCGTTCACGGTCCTCAGCTTCGTCGATCGAATCAGCGGAGGTACCCAGGATGCGGACACCCTTCTTTGCCAGATATTTGGTCAACTTGATTGCGGTCTGACCACCGAACTGTACAACAACGCCCCATGGTTTTTCGCTTTCCAGAACGTTGTCAACGTCTTCTGGAGTCAGCGGGTCGAAGTAGAGTCGGTCGGAGGTATCAAAGTCGGTGGAAACGGTTTCTGGGTTGTTGTTTGCGATAGAAGCCTCATAACCCAGTTTCTTCAGAGCCCATACACAGTGTACCGAGCAGTAGTCGAACTCGATACCCTGACCGATACGGATTGGACCGGAACCGAATACCAGGATCTTCTTCTTGTCGGATTTGTGCTCCTCGATGAACTCGGAAGCTTCGTTTTCCTCATCGTAGGTGGAGTAGAAGTATGGTGTCTGTGCTTTGTACTCAGCTGCACAGGTATCAACCATCTTGTAAACACCTTTTCTGTGGTGCTCAACCTTTTTGCCGGAGAAGCGCTCGATGGTGCTGTCGAGGTAGCCGTATTTCTTAGCACGCAGATACAGTTCCTCGGTCAGTTCATCGCAGTTTGCCAGTGCCTCTTCCATCTTTCTGAGGTTGTCCAGCTTGTTGATGAACCAGCAGTCGATCATGGTGATCTCGTGGATCTTTTCTGCTGGGATGCCCTTCTTCAGTGCCTCAAATACGCAGAACATACGCTCATCGTCGCAGTTGTGCAGCAGTTCGAGCAGCTCTTCTTTGGTCTTATCTGCAAATTTTGGCAGGTTGAAGCTGTCCAGACCCAGCTCTACCGAGCGGACTGCCTTCATCATTGCGCTCTCGAAGGAGGTACCGATGGACATAACCTCGCCGGTTGCCATCATCTGAGTACCCAGAGTACGTTTTGCGTATACAAATTTATCGAATGGCCATTTCGGGAATTTAACTACAAGGTAGTCGACCGAAGGCTCAAAGCAGGCATAGGTGGTACCGGTAACAGCATTGAGGATTTCGTCGAGGGTGTAGCCGATCGCAATCTTGGTTGCAACCTTTGCAATCGGGTAACCGGTTGCTTTGGAAGCCAGCGCGGAGGAACGGGATACACGTGGGTTAACCTCGATAACTGCATATTCCATCGAGGTTGGATGCAGAGCGAACTGACAGTTGCATCCGCCTTCTACGCCCAGCTCCTCAACGATGTTGAGTGCAGCTTTTCTGAGCATTGAGAACTCTGCCGGAGACAGGGTAACTGCTGGAGCAACTACGATCGAGTCGCCAGTGTGAACACCGACTGGGTCAACGTTTTCCATCGAGCAAACGGTGATGATGTTGCCCTTGGAGTCACGGATAACCTCGAACTCAATCTCTTTCCAGCCGGAGATACATTTTTCTACCAGGATCTGGGTGATTGGAGACAGACGCAGACCGTTTCCTGCGATCTCTTTGAATTCTTCTTCATTGTAAGCAATACCGCCGCCGGTACCGCCCATGGTGAATGCAGGACGAATGATAACCGGATATTTGATCTGTTCGATGAATGCCAGACCATCTTCAACAGTGTTGACAACCTTGGAAGGGATGCATGGCTCGCCGATCTTTTCCATGGTGTCCTTGAACATCTGACGGTCCTCAGCCTTGTCGATGGTCAGTGGGTTTGCGCCCAGCAGTTTTACATTGTGGGAATCGAGGAAGCCTTCTTTTGCCAGCTGCATCGAGAAGGTCAGACCGGTCTGACCACCCAGGGTGGAAAGAACGCTGTCTGGTTTTTCAATTTCAATGATTCTCTTTACAACGTCGATGTTCAGTGGCTCGATATAAACATGGTCTGCCATCGCCTTATCGGTCATGATGGTTGCAGGGTTGGAGTTTACCAGAACAACTTCCAGACCTTCTTCTTTCAGTGCGCGGCAAGCCTGTGTGCCTGCATAGTCAAACTCAGCTGCCTGGCCGATGATGATCGGACCGGAACCGATTACCAGTACTTTTTTAATATCCTGTCTTAACGGCATATTGATCAACCTTTCTTGCGCTAGTATACAAAATTTGTCCGACGGCGTTTTATCCGATCATTCCAAGGAATTTTTCATAGATACCATCAAAGTTTTTCTGTCCGATCTCTGCTTCCGGAATAAACTGTACGGACATTGCTTTCATCTGTGGATAAACAAGGCCCTCGCAGGTTTTATCGTTGGAATTGAGGTGGCTGACAACCGCATTGGACGGTGCTTCTTTGACGATGTAGCCATGGTTCTGGGCTGTGATAAAGGTTCTGCCGCTCTCCTGTTCGGTGACAGGGCAGTTGGAGCCGCGATGGCCGCAGTGCATTTTTTCAACCGAGCCGCCCATTGCCAGCGCCATGATCTGATGACCAAAGTCGATGCCCAGTACCGGTACACCGGATTTCATCAGCTCAGCAACGGTCTGCTGTGCATTGCTGGTTGCGAGTGCATCCAGTCCTACGCCTCCGCACAGTACAACTGCGTCTGGATTGGTTTCCATGATCTGTTTTTCAGTATAGGAAGCCGGTACAACAGTTACCTTGCAGCCTCTTGCCATCAGTGCTTTGATGACATCGTTGCGGATACCGTAGTTTGGCATGGTGATGCTGTATTTTGCATCCAGCTTTTCAAAGGTAACCTTTTCGTTGTAGTTTACCCAAGCCGGCATTGGTTTTTTCCATGCTTTGAGCTGATCAAGCAGTGCCTGTTTGTTGTCTGCCGGATTGGTTCTGGTGATCAATCCATTCTGTACGCCCTCGTCGCGGAGCTTTCTGGTGATTGCACGGGTGTCCAGATCGAAGATGGCGCTGATGCCTTTCTTCTCAAGATACTCGTCGATTCTGCCTTCCATACGGAAATTGGAAGGCTGTGCACACCATTCACGGATGACCCAGCCTCTTGCAGTAACGCTTTCGTGCAGGTCGTTTTCATGGTTGACACCGTAGTTTCCGGTCAGTGGGAAGGTTTCTACGATAATATTGTTGGCATTTGCCGGATCAGTCAGAATTTCCTGGAAACCTACGACGTTGGTGTTAAATACCAGTTCGCCGATGGCGTCCTTGTCGCTTCCCAGGCCGTAGCCCTCATATACCGTGCCGTCCTCCAGCAAAAGCCATGCCTTTTGCGCATTGTTAAAGATGTCCATACGCTACCTCCATATTCCCTAGATTGAATCTCTATCTTAAAAGCTTACAAGGTGATTTTACCAACCACGCCCATAATGTCTTCTTTCATTGCCAGTGCTGCTTTTCTTGCCTGCTGTGCAAAATCCTTGCCGTCGGTGCCGGCTTTCTTCCATGCAGTCAGGATCGCTCTGGACGAATTGACGATGGCGCCCAGACCGTTTTTATCAAATGCGCCTGCAACGTCGTTTGCACCGCCGCCCTGTGCACCATAGCCGGGTACCAGGAAGAAGGTGTGCGGCATCTTCTGACGCATCTCTGCCAGCTGTTCCGGATAAGTTGCGCCGACAACTGCTCCTACGCGGGAGTAGCCGTAGCTTTCCTGTGTCTTTGCTCCCCACTGCTCGCACATTGCACCCATGGTTTCATAGATGCTCTTGTCGCCGATCTTCTGATCCTGCAATTCTCCGGAGGAAGGATTGGAGGTCTTGACCAGAACAAAGATGCCCTTGTCCTTCTCGTCACAGATTGGCAGCAGCGGCTCTACGCCGTCCGAACCAAGATAACCGTTGACGGTGAGCATGTCCGAACCAAAGGCAGCAAGCTCTTTGCCGTTGACGGTGCTGGTGCCCAGATGAGCTTTTGCGTAGGCCTGCATGGTCGAACCGATGTCGTTTCTCTTGCCGTCGGTGATGACGATCATGCCTTTTTCCTGTGCATACTTGATGGTCTCGCACAGTGCCCACATGCCCTGCCAGCTGTACATCTCATAGTAAGCAGCCTGTGGTTTGATTGCCGGTACAATGTCGCAGATCTCGTCGATGATTGCCTTGTTGTACTCCAGGATAGCCTGTGCAGCAGCGTCAAAGCTGTCGCCATAAGCCTCGAACTTTTCGTCCTTGATATGCTGCGGGATATAATCGAGCAGCGAATCCAGTCCAACGACGCTCGGGTTCTGCATCTGAGCGATCTTTTCAATCAGTCTTTTCATGTTCGGTTTCCTCCGTCTTTATCTTTGTTCTCTATCGTTTAAAGGGTTTCCATTTTTCCTTTATTTATCAAGTGAATACACCAATTTTCCGCCGAGGATGGTGCCGACCACTCTGCCGGTCAGTTTCATACCGTCAAACGGGGTGTTTTTGCTCTTGCTGTGCAGCTTCTGTGCATCCACTGTCCAGCTCTGCATCGGGTCAAACAGCACGATGTCTGCAAGGCTTCCTTCCCGCAGTGTTCCTCCTGGCAGGCGAAGGATGTTTGCAGGATTGGTGCTCATCAGCTTGACCAGATCCATCAGCTCCATGCCGCACTGATGTACCAGTACGGTGCAGGCTGCTGCAAAGCTGGTTTCCAATCCGACGATACCGTTTGGTGCTTTGAGGAAATCTGCTTTTTCCTCTGCAGCGTGCGGCGCATGGTCGGTGATAATCGCATCAATGGTTCCGTCAAAAATGCCTTCGATCACCGCTTCACAGTCGGCCTGTTCTCTCAGCGGCGGATTCATGCGGAAGTTTGCGTCGCGGTTTCTCAGCAGCTCGTCGGTCATCATCATGTAGTGCGGAGCTGTTTCGCAGGTGACCTTCACGCCTCTGGCTTTGGCTTCGCGGATCAGCTGTACCGAACCTTTTGTGCTGACGTGCGCGATGTGAATTGCTGTATCCGAGCTTTCTGCCAGCACGATCTCACGCGCTGTGATGCTGTCCTCGCTGGCACGATCCATTCCCTTGACGCCCAGCTCGCGGGAAATCTCTCCTTCGTTGATGATGCCGCCGTCGATGATGCTCAGGTCCTCGCAATGGCTGATGACCGGAACACCGGCTGCATAGGCTTCCTTGAGCGCTTTGAGCATCATGCCGCCGTTTTCAACCGGACGGCCGTCATCGCTGACTGCAACCGCACCACAGGCATGCAGATGAGCGATGTCGTTTAACTCCTCGCCCTTCATGCCTTTGGTGATCGAAGCGATCGGATAAACTCTGGCGTCCGCCTCTTTTGCTTTATCAAGTATATAGGAAAGGACCTCTTCGTTGTCGGTCACCGGCTTGGTGTTCGGCATACAGCAGACGGAGGTCACACCTCCGGCAGCAGCTGCCTTGCATCCGGTGAGGATGTCCTCTTTGTGGGTGAGTCCCGGGTCACGCAGATGAACATGGATGTCGATAAATCCAGGTGCCGCACACAGTCCGCTGGCGTCGATCTGTTTGGTCTGCTCGTCAGCCGGCAGGTTGGTTCCCACTTTGGCGATGCGATCACCTTCCACCAGAATATCTCCCACAAAGTCCAGCGCCGGCTGGCAGGATGGGTCCAGAATTCTGGCATTTTTTATCAGAAGCTTTTCCATTGATTTCCCTTCCTTCCCGAACATTTTTCTATCATTTATTTGTCTGCCTCAACGCAGATGGTTACCTGATCTTCTCCGTCGTGCTCCTCCACCGAAACCTTGACAAACTCGTCGTGGGAGGTCGGCAGGTTTTTGCCGACATAATCGGCACGGATGGGCAGCTCACGGTGTCCGCGGTCGATCAGCGCTGCCAGCTGAATGCTCTTGGCGCGGCCGCGCTGCAGGATGGCGTCCATCGCTGCACGAACCGTCCTGCCGGTGTAGATCACATCGTCGACCAGGATAATCTGCTTTCCTTCAATGGGAAACGGCAGATCGGTTTTGTCCTGACGGGGTTCTTCGGTTCGTTTGTCATCCCGATAGGCGGTCACATCCAGAAAGCCCACCTCAACGGCAGTTCCTTCCAGTTCCGCAATCCGTTTGGCAATTCGTTCTGCCAGCTGCGCACCTCTCGTGACAATCCCTATGATGTACAGATTGCTCGCGCCCTTGTTGTGCTCGATGATCTCAAATGAAATCCTCGTGATCGCCCTCGACATGGCTTTTTGATCCATGATCCTGGTCTTTTCCACCAGCATTGCCCGATCCTCCTTGCCCATCTGCTTAAAAATTCCATAAAAAAAGCTGCCTGTGCCCTTTTCGGCAGCAGACAGCAGATTGTTACCATACAACCGGAACAGTCCGGTTTCTGTTGCAACCGAACCATGTTTCCGCTTTTCGGGTGAGATGCCCGAGGATGGTTTCCCATCAAACTACCTTGCCAGCCTCACAGGACCGTCTTAAAGGATTCGCTTTCAGGATGATATTTTGAAAAGCAGGATTGTTTGTTTTTTGTTATGATAAGTATAACCAATCCGAGGCAAAATGTCTAGTGTCAATACGTCAAACCTCGCAGGATTTTCTTGTTTTTTTTAGATAATTTATCCAAATCCTGTTTTTATCTACCCCAAAAAGGGATTTTTTTCGTCCCAAAGCACAGAACATATCCCTCTGACAAACCAATGATTTCCTAAAGGGAAATCTCCTCGTCATCGTAATAGTCATCCTCCATCATCTTCTGAATATTTTTTTCGTGGTGGAGTTTGTGTTCTTTTAAATAGATATCCAGTGCCTTATTGAGTTTAAACAGAACCGACACATATTTTACACATACCACTGCTGTCATGGCAACTACACTGGCAGTAACTACCGCTGCGGTGATCATGGACCATTCCTTTTTACTGAGATTGTGCTGATTCATACAATTTCCTCCCCTGCCTGACGGCACTATACTTTTTCTAAAAGCAGAAAGGATAAACACGACATCTGTATTTTCCCCTCACTTTCTGCTGGTATTATACCATCTTTATAGGAAATGGGCAATCATCATTTGATGTTTTGCTTTTTTATTGTAGAAATTGACAGAAATTTGCTCTCTTTTTTTGCCAGGAGCTTCGATGCTGGCTGTTAAAATCGGTATCTTTTCCTCCGGTTTGGGAACAATTATTTACAAACTCTTTCCATTTCCTAAATTATGTGGTAAAATAAATAGGCTACGATTTATTTAATCTTGGGTTATACCGCTAAATTCGACTTAGGGAGCCACTTTATTATGAACAAAAAAATCTCACTGGGCGCCGCACTTGCACTGATGTTCATCATCACTGCGGTCACCTTCTCAATCACGATGGTCTTTTCACGCCAGACCTTCTCAACCACGGTCACTAACATCTCCGAGCGTGAAGCAATGTATGACAAACTTTCCGAGATCGACAGCTACGTCCGTGCCAATTATTACGGAACTATCGACGAAACTTATCTGAACGATTATCTTTCGATGGGCTATATTGCAGGTCTGTCCGACCGTTATGCTGCCTATTACTCCGCTGAAGATTATGCAAAACTGCAGCAGGAAAACGCCGGTGAAATTGTCGGCATCGGTATCCGTGCCACCAAAAACGAAAGCGGATTTATTCAGGTCACAGAAGTTTATCCCGATTCTCCTGCAGAGGAGGCCGGCATTCTGGCTGGCGACCTGATCGTCAAGGTCAACGATATTGACGTAAGCGCCGATACTTATGAAACTGCCATCACCGAAATCGGTGGCAAAGCAGGTACCAAACTCAGCATGACTGTCCGCAGCGACAACAAAGACCGCGAAATCTCCGAAATTACCCGCCGTGTCGTTGTCACTCCGACCGTATATCCAAAGATGATCGGCACCGCCGGTTATATTAAAATCGTAGACTTCAACGAGAACACCTACGACCAGTTCAAAAAAGCGGTGGAAGATCTTCTGGGTCAGGGCGCACAGTCGTTTATCTTCGATCTGCGCAATAACACCGGTGGTCTGATTGATCCGGCAATCAAGATGCTGGATATGCTTCTGCCGGAAGGCACCATCGCTACCGCTACCTACCGCGACGGTTCCACCGAAGTTCTGGGTACCTCCGATGCCAACTGCATCGACAAACCGATGGTTGTTCTGACCAATGAATCCACTGCCAGCGCAGCGGAACTGTTCACTCAGGCGCTCCGCGACTATGGCGTTGCCAAATCGGTAGGTACTACCACCTATGGCAAAGGCGTTATGCAGGTCACCCATTCGCTCAAGGATGGTTCTGCTGTCCGCATCACCGTTGCAAAATACAATCCGCCAAAGAGTGAAAACTATGATGGTGTCGGCATCAAGCCAGACTATGAGGTCACACTCAGCGAGGATCAGCAGAAAAACTTCGATAATCTCGACGAAACCACCGATCCACAGCTGCAGAAGGCACTGGAGCTGGTAAAAACCTCTCCATCCGATCAGGCTGCAACCACGACCTCGTCGGAGGATACAGCTGCTGACACTGCGGAAGAGGCAACCACTACCGAGGAAACTTCTGATAGCGCCGAAGAAACAACTACTACTGAAGAAACATCCGAGAGCACCGAAGAGTCCTCTACCACAGAGAGCACTGAAGAATCTACAACCGAAGAACCAGCAGAATAGCATAAAAAAACAGGGCGAAAACATCGCCCTGTTTTTTTATGCCCGCCGAAAACGAAGATTGACACCGATACTTCCAAAGATACACCCGCACAGCAGCATGGAAAACAAACGAATCAGCGCCCAGAAATCCGGCTGCTGACCGGTTGCCAACGCACACAGCAGACAACCGACAAACAGAATCGCTGCACATCCCATTCCCAAAAAGAAGCCGTTCTGGCCTGATACTCTGGCACAGACCATTGCCGCAGCTGCCGCCATCACACAGCCAGCCACCAGTCCAATGGCATCGCCGGCCCACACTGGCAGTTTGCCGGCAGCCATGAGCGCCGAGATCATGCAGAGCAGAATCATCCCTACACCGATGCCCGCCAGACAGCCCCATGCCACTGCCTTCATCTTGCGGTATTGCCCCTCCTGATTTTTCCGCGTCTGTTTTTCTCCCTGCTTTTTTGTTGGCATAAAAAAATCACCCCGCATCCTGTTTTCTGTTAACAGGATATTCGGGGTGTTTTATATTTATTCGCTGAAAAACTGAACAGATGCTTATTTGGATTTCTTTTCTGCCTGTTCCTGAGCAGCTCTCTCTGTTGCAGTGATGTTCTGCTGGATGGACCAACGAGCCAGACGGATCTTGCTTCTGTCGCCTGCGGTTTCGATAACAACGGTATCGTCTTTGATGCTGACGATTCTGCCGATGATACCACCGATGGTAACTACTTCGTCTGCGATCTCGATGTTCTCACGCATCTTCTGTACTTCTTTGTCTCTCTTTTTCTGAGGACGGATCAGGATGAAGTAGAAGACAACGATCATCAGGATCAGCGGAATAAAGGTTGCCAGCAACTCCGCGGAACCAGTTGTCGCGGTAAGGTAAAAGTTTGACATGGGTTTTTAGCACCTCCATTAAAATCAACAAAACTGGCCGGTGAAAACGGACTGCAATTTTGTATACAAGCATCATTATACCTGTTTAAGGGAATGTTTTCAAGTATTTTTTGATAATTTCCCACTCTGTATCCAAAAAGTGGATCACATCAGATTCTTCTGCCGACCAGTGGGAGCATCTGGGCGCGGAACTGCTCGTATCTTCCCTCGTCCAGCGCAGCGCGAATCTTTTCCATCAGGGTATTATAGAAGTACAGGTTGTGCATAACAGCCAGACGCATTCCCAGCATCTCATTTGCCTTGAGCAGGTGGCGGATATAGGCGCGGGAGTGGCGCTGGCAGACCGGACAATCACACTCACTGTCAATCGGGCTGTCGTCCAGTTCGTACTTGGCGTTGTTAATATTGATGATTCCCTGCCAGGTGAACAGATGACCGTGGCGGGCATTGCGGCTCGGCATGACGCAGTCGAACAAATCCACACCGCGGTATACCGCCTCGATGATGTTTGCCGGTGTACCAACGCCCATCAGATAACGAGGCTTGTCTTTCGGCATGTAAGGTTCGACCTGCTCGATAATGTCGTACATCACCGGCGCCGGTTCTCCGACCGCCAGTCCGCCGATGGCATAGCCGTCACATTCCACCTCGGCGATCTGCTTCATATGCTCGATGCGCAGATCTGGGAAGGTGGAACCCTGGTTGATGCCAAACAGCATCTGATGCGGGTTGATGGTGCCCTCGGTCTGATTCAAGCGGGTCATCTCTGCGCGGCAGCGTTTGAGCCAGCGCACGGTGCGGTCGATGGAACGCTTGGTATATTCACGGGTGGAAGGGTTTTCGATACACTCATCAAACGCCATGGCGATGGTGGATGCAAGGTTGGACTGGATGCGCATGCTCTCCTCCGGTCCCATGAAGATGCGGCGTCCGTCGATATGCGACTGGAACTTGACACCCTGTTCGCTGATGGTGCGCAGCTGTGCCAGCGAAAATACCTGAAAGCCGCCGCTGTCGGTCAGAATCGGACCGTCCCAGCCCATGAACTTGTGCAGGCCGCCCAGCTTTTTGATCTTCTCATCTCCTGGACGCAGGTGCAGATGGTAGGTGTTGCACAGCTCCACCTGACATTTGAGGTCCTTGAGGTCATACGACGAGATGCCGCCCTTGATGGCTGCCGAGGTACCCACGTTCATAAATGCCGGTGTCTGCACTGTACCGTGGACCGTCTGGAAGGTACCGCGGCGGGCGCGTCCTTCCTGTTTTAACAATGTATACATAAATTCCTCCAATGATCTAACGCTGTTTTCTTTCTATTCAAACGGATAGCGCACTGCCATCTGTGCACGAAGATGATCCATCAGCTCCATCATGTGAATCGTTTCCGCATGCGGCATTGACGGACATTCCAGCAATCCCTGTTCAATGCAGGAAACCGCCTGGGCTACCTCGTACTCAAAGCCGGTCAGCTGTGCCGGACGCTCTATCTGCTGTGTCAACTGGTGGTTGCGGTCATAAACGCGAATCTGCTGTGGATTGTTGATATTTTCCACGATGATATAGCCATCGGTTCCCGAAATAACGCCCATGCGGTCGGATACCACCGTGGCAGCAGCGGTCAAAGCCGCCATTTTGCCGTCGTTCCAGGTCAGAGTGATGCTGTCGGCAATGTCCACTCCATATTCGTTTTTCAGGCAGCTTCCAGATACGCTGTCCGCACGTCCAAACATCATCTCTGCAAAGTTGAGCGCATAGACGCCCACATCCAGCAGCGCGCCTCCTGCCAACTCCGGACGGGCGATGCGTTCCACGTCGGCAATGTTGTAGCACAGATTGGCTGTCAGCATCTTGGGCTGTCCAATGACGCCGGAATCCAGCAACTCTTTGATCATTGAGCGCATCGGCTGATAGCGGGTCCAGATTCCCTCGGTCACCAGAACGCCCTTCTGCTCTGCAAGACACAGAACCTCCTGCGCCTGCCGTGCATTGACGGTGAAGGCCTTCTCACACAGCACATGCTTGCCGTGTTCCACCGACAGCTTGGTATATTGATAATGGTGGGAATGCGGAGCGGCAACATAGACAAGGTCCACATCCTCATCCTCCAGCATCTGCTGATAGGAGCCGTATGCCTTTGGAACCTGATGTTCCTTTGCAAAGCGTTCTGCACTTTCCAGCTTGCGGGATGCGATTGCATACAGGCAAACGCTGTTGTCCCCGTTCTCATTCATCTTATGAATGGTTTTTGCCATCACGGCAGCGATGGTTCCTGCTCCTAAAATTCCAACACGGATCATCTTTGTTCTCCTTTTATCTGATGAACTGTCACTGATCTTTGCTTCGTTCTATTCATCAATGCCGTCTGCAATGAACATGGCATCGCCAAACGAAAAGAAGCGGTATTTTTCTTTCACAGCAAGGTCATAGGCTGCCATGGTATGCTCATATCCGGCAAAGGCGCTGACCAGCATAATCAGGGTGCTTTCCGGCAGATGGAAGTTGGTAATCAGTCCATCCAGCACCTTGAACTGATAGCCTGGATAGATAAAGATGTCGGTGTAGCCTTCCTCGGTGTGCAGCGGCAGGCCCTGCTTGGTTCCCAGTGTTTCCAGAGTACGACAGCTGGTGGTGCCTACTGCAATGACACGTCCGCCGTTTGCCTTGGTCTGATTGATGAGGTCGGCAGTTTCCTGCGGCAGATAATAGTGTTCCGAGTGCATCTTGTGGTCGGTGATCTCATCCTCCTTGACCGGACGGAAGGTTCCCAGGCCGACGTGCAGTGTCACTGTTGCAACCTTGACTCCTTTGGCGCGAATGCGGTCGAGCAGCTCATTGGTAAAGTGCAGACCTGCGGTCGGTGCAGCAGCCGAGCCAAGCTCGTGCGAATAAACGGTCTGATAGCGCTCGTTGTCCTGCAGTTTCTCGGTGATGTATGGCGGCAGCGGCATATTGCCGATCTGCTCCAGCACCGGAAAGATGCTGTCGCCTTCATAGCTGAAGCGAATCAGGCGGTTGCCGCCTTCGACTGTCTCCAGCACCTCGCCTTTGAGCAGTCCGTCGCCAAATACCAGCTTGACGCCAGGTTTTGCCTTTTTGCCAGGTTTGACCAGTGTTTCCCAGACATCCTGTTCCTTCTGTTCCAGCAGCAGCACCTCGATGTTTGCGCTGGTGTCCTCTTTTTTGCCATACAGACGGGCTGGGATAACGCGCGAATCATTGACGACCAGCAGGTCGCCTTCCTTTAAATAGTCGAGTACGTCGTAAAAATGATGATGGCTGCATTTTCCGCTCTGACGGTCCATCACCAGCAGCCGAGAATGGTCGCGCGGCTCGACAGGAGTCTGCGCGATCTGCTCCTGCGGCAGGTCAAACCAAAATTGAGATTTTTTCATATCTTTTTCCTCCACTGTACAGGTGTAGAATTCACTTGGAGAGATGAGCGGTTCTCATTCCCCTTTTTTTGCATTTCAAAATCTATTGTACGAGTTCTTTTGTCGACTGTCAAGGAAATTCCTCCCTGGTGAAGAAAACCGGAGATTTTGACAAAATTCCCTGTTCTCCTCCCCAAAAGAATGGCTTTTTTAGGGCAAATTCCTCCTGTAAAACGGGCCGCTGGGATTTTTTGCAAAAAAACGTCGCTTTGTCCTTGACAGAGTGCTTTCTCGATGCTAATATATACCCAAACACTTTCTCACAAATATGAAACGATAGAGGCGCACTTTTCATTAGTAGCACGGGATGAGGCTGCCAGAGCCGTTTGAATCCTCTGTGAAAGGGAACGGTGCCGAAGGGAGCATTTCGGCGGATGCTGCCCTGGGTGTGTCCTGAACAAGGGCACAACTGTCATCCGGTTCCGATTATCTGCGGACGGATGAAGCGCTATCCGGTTTTTTCTCTGTATCCTTCTTTTTAGGTTTGGTGCAGGGAAAAATGCCCCTATCAACGATTCGCCGGTTTTTTTAAAAAACCGGCTTTTTTCATATCCTGCTTTTTCTGCCTTTGCCTTTCGGCATTTTTCGGGAAAGAAAAGCATACAGTGTTTTATCCTCAAAGTTTGAAAGGATGTATCACAAATGAAACAGTACAATGTAGCCGTTATCGGCGCGACCGGTATGGTCGGCCAGAGATTTGTCTCCCTGCTGGAAAATCACCCGTGGTTTCACGTCACTGCCCTTGCTGCTTCGGCAAACTCTGCCGGCAAAACCTATGAGCAGGCAGTCGGTCACCGCTGGATGATGCACACTCCTATCCCCGAAAATGTCAAAAACATCGTCGTACAGGACGCTGTCGCTGACGCAGAAGCCATCGCTCACAGCGTTGATTTTGCTTTCTGCGCTGTCGATATGAAAAAGGATGAGATCCGTGCGCTGGAAGAAACCTATGCAAAATACGAGTGTCCGGTCATGTCCAACAACTCCGCTCACCGCTTTACCCCTGACGTTCCAATGATGATTCCTGAAATCAACGATGACCATGCACAGATCATCGCTGCACAGAGAAAACGTCTGGGCACCAAACGCGGCTTTATCGCCGTCAAATCCAACTGCTCGCTGCAAAGCTATGTTCCTGCGCTGCATCCGCTCAGAGCCTGGGGCATCACCAAAGTGCTGGCCTGCACCTATCAGGCAATCTCGGGCGCCGGCAAAAACTTTGAAACCTGGCCGGAGATGGTGGACAACGTTATCCCCTACATCGGCGGCGAGGAGGAAAAGAGCGAGCGCGAGCCGCTGAAAATCTGGGGATCTCTGACCGATACCGAGATCGTACCGACCACTACTCCGTCGATCACCACCCAGTGCATCCGTGTTCCTGTCACCGATGGTCATCTGGCTGCTGTGTTCGTTTCGTTTGAGCATAAACCAACCATCGAACAAATCAAGGCTGCATGGAAAAACTTTGCCGGCTATCCGCAGGAGCACCAGCTCCCTTCCGCTCCAGCACAGTTCTTGACCTACTTTGAGGAGGATAACCGTCCGCAGACCGGACTGGACCGCGACCTTTACAACGGTATGGGCGTATCGGTCGGACGTCTGCGCGAGGACACCCAGTACGATTACAAGTTTGTCTGTCTTTCCCACAACACCATCCGCGGTGCCGCCGGCGGCGCTGTTCTGATGGCAGAAACACTGGCAAGCAAGGGCTATCTTGATTAACAGAAAGGGTCTTTTCCTATGAAAAACACCATCTTTACCGGCGCAGGCGTCGCCATTATCACACCGATGAACTCCGATGAGTCGATCAACTTTGAAAAACTCGGTCAGCTCATCGACTTCCAGATCGACAATGGCGCCGATGCCATCGTCATCTGCGGAACCACCGGCGAATCTGCTGCCATGACCGACCAGGAACATGTCGATTCGATCGCATACGCTGTCGAGCATGTTGCCGGACGTGTGCCTGTCATCGCAGGTGCCGGCAGCAACCACACCTCCTACGCTGTGTGGATGTCCAAGGAGGCCAAACGTGTCGGCGCAGATGCCCTGCTGCATGTCACTCCATACTACAACAAAACCTCCCAGCTGGGATTGATCCGCCATTTTAATGCAGTTGCGGATGCTACCGACCTGCCGATCATCCTCTACAACGTTCCGTCCCGTACCGGTGTCAACATCACTCCGGCAACCTATCGCGAACTTGCAAAACATCCAAATATTGTTGCTGCCAAGGAAGCCAGCGGCAATATCTCTCAGATTGCACAGATCGCCCAGCTCTGCGGAGATGAACTTGACCTCTATTCGGGCAACGACGACCAGATCGTTCCGCTGCTCTCGCTGGGCGCAAAGGGCGTCATCTCGGTGCTGTCCAACATCATGCCGCGCCAGACTCACGACATCTGCCGCCTGTTCTTTGAAGGAAAGATCGCAGAAAGCCGCGCTTTGCAGCTGAAGCTTCTGCCGCTGATTAACGCGCTGTTCTCCGATGTCAACCCAATTCCTGTCAAAGAGGCAATGAACCTGATGGGATGGGAATGCGGCGAATGCCGTCTGCCGCTCGTTTCGATGCAGCCGCAGGCCAAAGAGCCTCTGCGTGCACTGATGCAGGAACAGGGACTGATCAAAGAATAACAACAACTGGGGTCGGGCCGCTTGCTCCCGACCCTTTTTTGGGGATTTTTGCAAAAGAAAGGACGTTTATTTATGGTATCTATTCTTCTCTCCGGCGCCGGAGGTAAAATGGGACAGGTTATCACCCGCTCTGTTTGTGAGCGCAGCGACTGCCGCATTGCTGCCGGCATCGACATCCATCCGCTTGACTGCGGCTATCCGATTTTCTCCGCTCCTGACCAGTGTGATGTTCCCTGCGATGTCATCATCGACTTCTCCCATCCGTCGGTCACTATGCCGCTGCTTGCGTATGCAGTCAAAAACCACATCCCTGCAGTGATTGCAACCACCGGTCTTTCTCCGGAACAGATCGAGGCAATCCACCAGGCTGCTAAAGAAATTCCTGTCTTTTTCTCTGCCAATATGTCGCTGGGTGTTTCCCTGCTGACCGAGCTTGCCAAAAAGGCAGCCAAGGTACTGGGCAACGACTTTGACATTGAGATTGTCGAAAAGCACCACAACCGCAAGGTGGATGCTCCCAGCGGAACCGCTCTGATGCTGGCAGACGCCATCTCGGAGGAGCTGGAACAGGCGCCGCAGTACACCTACGACCGCCACAGCCGCCGTGCTGCCCGCAGCAAAAACGAGATCGGCATCCATTCGGTGCGCGGCGGAACCATCGTCGGAGAGCATGAAATCATCTTTGCCGGTCACGATGAGATTCTCAGCCTGAGCCACACCGCCATGAGCAAGGAAATCTTTGCCACCGGCGCCATCAATGCCGCACTTTTCCTGGCAAACTGTCAGCCAGGTCTTTACAATATGGGTGATTTGGTTTAGGATAAGGGTATCAAATCTTTTCCTGAATCTAACCCTGCAGGGAGAAAGGATCTTTTCTGACTATGAATGGTGTGAGCAAAATTTCTGTGACAGAGGATATTTCTCTGATCAGCTTTAACAATGTCCCACGAGATCTGTCGGTCACTTCCCAGATTATGACCGAATTTTCCGCCCAGAACATCAACATCGACATGATCTCCCAGTCGGCACCTACGGGAGAAACCGCCGATGTTTCCTTCACCGTCAACTCGGAGGATGTGGTTCGTGCGCTGGCAATTATCCAGCGATTCCGTGAACAGCACCCTTCGGTGCGGCCCATCGTCTCCAGCGGCAACTGCAAGATTCAGCTGTACGGCGAGGAGATGCGTTCCCGTCCTGGCGTTGCTGCTCAGGCGTTTACGGTGGCATCCAGCCTGACCGACGAAATCATGCTGATTACAACCTCGGAGGTGGACATCTCCATCCTGGTCGCCCAGCATGCCGTAGAATCGGTGTTGGAAGGACTGTGTGCGCATTTTGAGGTGACGCTGTGAGTCAGCGCTGCATCGACTGCCGCCACTGCTGGAAGGACGACCGCAGCACCGACTATCGCCGTCCTCCCTGCTACTTCTGCCTGAAAAAAGGCCCGTTCCAGAGCCGCAGCTGGCAGATCGGACAAGGCAGCCGCATTGATCCCATGCAGGACGCCTGCAAACAATTTTCTCCCCGATAAAATATTTGCCGTCAACACCGGCAGGTTAGAATTTTTCTAATCTGCCGGTGTTTTTTATTTTCTTACCGTTTAAGGGTTGACTTTCCATAGAGCTGGACTATAATAAGATTTGTTATAATAAGAATTCTTATTATTGGAGGAGTTATATGGAAAGTTTGCATTATCTGCTGATGAAATCCCACGCTATGCTCTCGCGTCGAATCCTTGCTCAAGCTGGCAAGCTGGGACTGACCTCCGGACAGCCAAAAGTGTTGGACTTTTTGTGGAAATATCAGGAGACCGATCAAAAGACGATCGCCGCCTACTGTGAGATTGAGCCGGCAACGGTCGGCAGCATTCTGCTGCGCATGGAAAACAGCGGACTGATTGTACGCAGGCAGAAGGACGGCAACCGACGGTCATTGTATGTGTCCTTGACGCCTGCCGGCAGAGAAACCGCCGCTAAGCTGATGGACATTTTTGACAGCGAAGAATCCGGCGCAGCTGCAGGACTTACGCCCGAAGAACAGGCTACTCTGAATCAACTTCTGGGCAAGCTGTGCGACACCATGCAAACACCGAACCAAGGAAAGAAGGAAATAAAATGAATACACCATCCCATCATATCAATCACCCGATCAAACGCCTGTTCTTTTTGTGCGCAGGACTTATCATTATGGCGTTTGGTGTGGCATTTTCGATCAAAGCTGCTCTGGGCACCTCGCCTATCTCCAGCGTTCCCTATGTCACCTCCGCCATCTCAGGGCTTTCGGTGGGTACCACTACCATCATCATGAACTTTCTGTTTGTGCTCATCCAAATTGCTATCCTTCGCAAACAGTATGACTGGTTTCAGCTGCTCCAGCTCCCTGCTGCTATCCTGTTTGGTACAATGATTGATGTGGCAAAGGTGATTTTGCAGCCAATCAACGTATCGGGTTATCTTTCTCAGTGGATTCTCTGTGTCATTGGCATCTTTCTGGTCGCATTCGGTGTCAGTGTCGAGGTCATGGCCAATCTGGTCACCACCGCCGGAGAAGGCATCGTGCTTGCCATCTGCAAGGTGGCGCCCATCCGCTTTGGCAACATGAAGATGTTGTTCGACGTCACACTGGTCTGTTTGTCTATCCTACTCTCCTTTTGCTTTTTAGGCCATCTGGACGGTGTGCGGGAAGGAACCATCGCCGCTGCTGTTCTGGTCGGACAGATCACCAAGCAAACCAACCGCTGGATGAAAAAGGTGGAGCAGCTTACCCTCTGCTAAATATACAAGAAAGCGCAAGGCAACAGAAATCTCTGTTGCCTTGCTTTTTTTGAGAAAAAAAGATATTTTTAATACAGATTGCAGCATTTTGGTGCGGGACGAGGTATTGTCTGTGAAGGGAGGTTACATCATTGCGTACGAATGAATCGATTGACGAGGTCATTGCGCTGTACTCAGACATGGTCTATCGTCTTGCTTTTTCTCACACCGGCTCCAAAAGCGATGCCGACGACATCTTTCAGGAGGTGTTTCTGCGTCTTATCAGCTGTCGCACTCCCTTTGACAGCGAGGAGCACCGCAAGGCATGGCTGATTCGGGTCACCATCAACTGTTGCAACAAGCTGTGGCGATGTGCCTGGCGGCGGCACACCGTAACGCTGGATGCTCTGCCCGAGGAATCCCATACCTTTTCCCTGCCGGAGGAATCGGAACTGTTCTGCGCCTTGCAGCGCCTGTCCGCCTCTGATCGGGATCTTCTCCATCTTTTTTACTATGAACAGCTGTCGACTCGTGAGATCGCCGCCATCTTCTCACAGAAGGAATCGACCATTCGGTCCCGTCTGACCCGAACCCGACAGCGGCTCAAAGCCATTCTCAAGGAGGACGCATAATGGATCAACAACAATATCGCGACCTTTTTTCCCGTATTTCTCCCTCTCCCGAACTGATTGAACAAACCAAGGAGAAAATGCGCGACCAGATGCGCCTGGAGCGTGTCTGCCGCTGCTCTTTTGCGCGCTCACGGCGAATGCTGACTCGTCTGTCCGCAAGCGCAGCAGCAGTTGTACTGGTATTTTCTCTCGGTGTTAACCTCAGTCCGGCCTTTGCCGACGCCGTGCGCGACGTTCCGGTACTGGGCTCCATCGCAGAGGTGGTCACACTGAAAAATTATTTCGAGCAAAAAGACAATGTTTCCTATTCTGTCCGTCAGCCTGCCGTTGCCGACGACCAAGGTCAGGTGCAGGACGATGTCGTCAATCAGCAGATTCAGCAGGCCATCGACACCTATCTTGCCGATGCTCAGCAGCGAATCGAAGAATATAAGGAAGCTTATCTGGCAACCGGCGGCACAGAGGAGGAATTTCTCTCCCGCAATATCCAGGTTCAGGTCGATTATCAGGTCTTTTCCCAGACCGAGGACACCCTGTCCTTTGCGCTCTACATGGACGAAAACTGGGTCAATTCATATGGCATCGTCAAGTATTACAATCTTGATCTTCAAACCGGCCAGCCATTGACCCTGCAAGATCTGTTGGGCGACAACTGGCAGTCGATGGTCAACGAGGAAATTGCCGCGCAGATTCAGCAGCAGGAGCAAGAAGGAGTCCCTTATTTGATTGATGAATCCACTTTTTCCGGTGTTACCGACCAGACCAAGTTCTACATCAACGACCAGCATCAAATTGTCATTGTATTTGACAAGTATGAGATTGCCCCTGGCAGCAGCGGCCGTCCCGAATTTGTTCTTCCCTTTACCCCTCTAATATGATATCCTCTTTTTCAAATTTATCCACATAAACAATCAAGACCTCCGCACTTAAGCTTAGTGTGGAGGTCTTGATTGTTTATGACGATTTCTTCTTGCTTCTTGTTTTGCGATTTGTCTTTCCTGCAGGCTTGATGGCGCCTTTCTCGTGCGCTTTGATTGCCGATGGCTCCTTCTCTTTGATCGCACCTTTTTCATGCGGTTTGATTGCAGACGGTTCCTTCTCTTTGATCGCACCCTTTTCATGTGGTTTAATGGCGGACGGTTCCTTCTCTTTAATCGCGGTTGGATCAGGATGTTTCAGAGCAGAAGGCTCTCTGTTTTTAATGGCAGTCGATTCCTTTTTGCCTGTCTTTGGTTTCTCCACAACCTCTGCCTTCCACAGCTGATTGTCGCCGCCCTTCTCCCAGATTTGAACATGGGTGTTATCTTCGAGAGCAACATCCAGATATCTGCCGCTGAGTAGCGAGCAGAAGCGGAGGTTCTCCCCTTCCTCTTCCACTTTCCAAAGCTGGCTTGCAGTGTCCGTGCTCTCCCAGAGGTGGGTCCATGCGCCGTTGACGGTGCCTGCTTCGATGACATCCAGCACCTTCTTGGTCTGCACATTGAGAATACGGTAACTGCCGTCCGCTTCAGGGACAAACTTCCATACCTGTGCTGCCTGTTCGTCCTGTGGTTTGACGACAATCATCCCATCTTCACCGACACTCAGGCGGTTGCCCGTGGATGATGCGGTAATATAATATTCTTTTGTCTTATATACTTTCATTCTTGACCTCTCCTTTCCAAAAAGGAAACAAAAGCCGGAAAATTGCCGCAATGCAATTTTTTCCATCGGTATGCTTTTTATTATAGCACCATTAAAAGAGATGGTCAATTTAGACTCTGTTATTTTTTCATCAATATAAGTAAAGTCCTGTAAAAATCCGATGGATTTCTACATCTTCTCCTTTTTTATACTGCAAACTTAGCAGGCTCTCTTCTGCGCACCTGCCGGCTGTACAGACTGCTGCTCAACAAGGTTTGGCTGCTTGTTCGCTTTTTCCTGCCGTTCCAGAGCCAACCCACACAGTCCCAGCACGATCATTCCTCCAAACAAAGCCATCGTCAGATATACCACTGCAAACATGCCTGCTCCCCCTTTTTCTTATGATTGCGCAGTGCAATCATAAGGTCAAAAAAATTTAATATTAGCTCCCACTCTATCATTCCAAGTCAAAACAGGGCCGATCGAGATTGAATATCCGCCAATTTCCTACATCTTGTGTGAAAATTTAACCCAATTAACCTGGAAATCAAATTCTTTCTGGCTTTATTTTAGCACTATGCAAATCGCAAGTCAATAGCATAGCGCAATTTTTTATTTTTTTGGTTGCGTCCTGCAAAACCACGTGGTATAATATGAGTAAAAAGGAGGGAGTCGTGTGGAAAAAAACATCCAAACCGGAAAACGCATTCAGGCTCGCCGCGAGGAGCTGGGAATGAACCTGGGCGATATTGCCAAAGAGGTCGGGGTGGCTGTTTCGACGATACAGCGTTATGAAAAGGGAAAGATCGAAAAAATCAAACTTCCCGTCATCGAAGCGATTGCCAAATCTCTTCAGGTGGATCCGGCTTGGCTGCTGTGCCAGACTGATCAGATGCACACCAGCGTCGAAACACAGGTCTCCTCAATCAGCAACCTGATCCCCCTTCCCAAGACCTATCAGATTCCTCTGCTCGGTGAAATTGCCTGCGGCAGCCCGATTTTGGCGGAGGAAAATATCGAAGCCATTCTGGAGGTGCCCCAGCACATTCGTGCCGATTTTGCGCTGCGCTGCCACGGTGACAGCATGATCGGCGCACATATTCACGACGGCGACATCGTCTATATCCGCCAGCAGCCCGACGTTGACAACGGCTCCATCGCCGCTGTCTGCATCGAAAACAGCGCAACGCTCAAACGGGTGTACAAATATCCTGACCGGCTGGTGCTTTCCCCTGCCAATCCCGAATATGAACCGCTGGTCTACACCGGCGACGAGCTGTCTCAGGTGCGCATCCTTGGCAAAGCGGTGGGATTCACCAGTGTGATTGAATAAGCTGGAAGGTTCAAAAGGAGGTCAGCGAATGAAAATCGAAATTTCAAAAGATTTTCCATCGTATTTTAAACCCTCTTATCCTGAGGAATTTGAGCTGTTCTCCCATTTTGAACTGACTGCTGCTATTCCCCAGGTGCTGTTTGCCATCACCACCTGGAAGGAAAACCGTAAGCCGAACATCTGTTTTCACAGTTGGAGTTGTTTTCACGGAGACAAGACCGCTTTCTTTGCCGTGATGGGCGGACTGTATCAGCACACCCATACCTATGCGAATATTTTGCGCGACAGGTGCTTTGCACTTAACTTTCTTCCTGTCAGCCGTTATGACGATCTGGTTTCCACCATTCACCACAATCAGACGGAGGAAGATGAGTTTGCTGCCGGACATTTTACCTTGCAGCCAGCGCGCACCATTGATGCGCCATTGATTGCAGAAAGCTTTTTGAATCTGGAATGTACATTAACCCAGGTGCAGGATCTCAGCGGTGCTGGAATCACTGCGATGGTCATCGGTCAGGTGCAACATGCCTGGGTCGATTCAGCATATGCACAAAATTACCGCCGCTTCGAACAGGACGGATTTATGATGCTGCTCCCTGGGCCACAAAATCTGGTCAATGGTCAACCTCAGCAAACTGCCATCGCCACCCTGACCGTTGAACGTCTGGATTAAAATTTTCCGTAGAACAAAAAAGGAGCCACCATCCATGTGTGAAGTGACCCCCAAAAGTTAGACAATATTTGAAAGTAAAAATTGTTTAAGCAACCGAAAGGGCTTGTTGTCTGTG
>NZ_CALXIN010000023.1 GCF_944388365.1 uncultured Negativibacillus sp.
AAGTCTCCGAAGACTATGGTCTATGTGGAGACCAACGACGTCAATCCGCTCAATGCCCTCTGTTGGGAGATGAATGTCCCTATATCACCCACCCGATCGCAGTCGCACAGATTCTGCTGGAACTGGGTATGGATACCGAAACGATCTGCGCAGGACTTCTGCACGACGTGGTGGAGGACACCTCCACCACCCTTGACGACATCAAACGGCTGTTTGGCGCGGATGTTGCCCTGATGGTAGACGGTGTCACCAAGCTGACCAAGCTCAGCTATTCCACCAAGGAGCAGCGCCAAGCGGAAAACGTGCGCAAGATGCTGCTTGCCATGGCAAAGGATGTGCGCGTTATCATCGTCAAGCTTTCCGACCGGCTGCACAATATGCGCACCGGCGAATACTGGAAGGAATACAAGCGCCGTGAAAAAGCGCTGGAAACGATGGAGGTATATGCGCCGCTGGCAGACCGACTGGGTATCCGGTCGATCAAGGAGGAGCTGGAGGACATTTCGCTGCGTTTTTTGGACCCGATCGCCTATGAGGAGATCGAGCGGCTGCTCAAGCTCAAAAAAGAGGAGCGCGAAAACTTCCTGGCGAACATCCAGCAGAAGATTCGGGACAGGCTGGAAAAGGAACACATGAAGTTTTTCCTGCAAAGCCGTGTCAAGAGCATCTACGGCATCTACCGCAAGGTCTATGTGCAGGGACGCAACTTTGACGAGATTTACGATGTATATGCAGTGCGCGTCATCGTGGACACGGTGTACGAATGTTATGCAGTGCTCGGTCTGATGCACGATGCCTTCACTCCGATTCCAAAGCGATTTAAGGATTATATCTCCACTCCAAAGGCAAACATGTACCAGTCGCTGCATACCACGGTACTTGACCGCGGAGGCATCCCGTTTGAGATTCAGATCCGCACCTGGGATATGCACTACACTGCAGAATACGGTATCGCTGCCCACTGGAAATATAAGGCAGGCATCGAGAAGAAGGATAAACTTGAGGAGCGTCTGGCGTGGGTGCGCCAGCTGCTGGAGGTACAGCAGGATTCGGGCGATGCACAGGATATCGTGCGCTCGATCAAATCGGACATTGCTCCGGAGGAATGCTTTGTCTTTACGCCAAAGGGCGACGTTATCAACCTGCCGATTGGCTCGACGGTCATCGACTTTGCCTATGCTATCCACTCGGAGGTCGGCAACCGCATGACCGGCGCCAAGGTGGACGGCAGAATGGTTTCGCTCGACTTTAAGCTGGAGACCGGCATGATCGTCGAGATCATCACCTCCAAGGGACCAGGCAACGGCCCAAGCCGCGACTGGCTGAAGATCGTCAAGACCAGCGAAGCCAGAACCAAGATTCGCGCCTGGTTTAAAAAGGAGCGCCGCGAAGAGAACATCATCACCGGCAAGGAGGAGCTGGATCGCGAATTTAGGCGCAACCTCATCAACGTGCCGGAGGAGGACTATGAGGAGTTCATCCTGGGCTTTGCACGGCGCCAGCATATCAACACCGTCGATGATTTTTATGCTGCCATCGGCTACGGCGGCGTGCTGCTGTCCAGACTGATGCCGCGTGTCAAGGAGGAGTTCCAAAAGACCTACCGCTCGGCAGCAGAGGAGGAAAAGAAGGCAGCCATCGCCCAGCAGAACGCTCAGCCGGTCAAAAAGCCGATGGGCAAGCCGACCAGCGGCGTCATCATCGAGGGACTGGACAGCTGTCTGGTCAAATTTGCCCGCTGCTGTAACCCGCTGCCAGGAGATCCGATCGTCGGCTTTATCACCCGCGGCTACGGCGTGTCCATCCATAAGCAGGATTGCGTCAACGTCTTAAACTCTCCAAAGGAGAACGAGGGACGCTGGGTGCACGCCGAATGGGCATCCAACAGCTCGGCACTCAACGAAAAATTCAAGTCGATCATCGACATCACCTCCCAGCCGCAGCAGAATGCGACGCTCATCGCCGACGTCACCATCATGCTGTGCAATATGCATATCCCGATCCATGGCCTCATCGCCAAGGAGAGCAGCGATAAATCGGTGCTGATGCTCCAGCTGACGGTGGAGGTCAACGGCGTCGAGCAGCTCAATAACCTGCTCAATTCGCTGCGCAGCATCAAGGGCGTGGAGGATGTCAGAAGAACGATTCAATAGTTGTAAGCTGGGAGAAGATAGGGATGAATGTTGAACATTATATACCAGAAGATTTGTTAGATAAATATGAGTTTTATAGCTATAACCACGCTATAGAAATATTGACACAGGCCTTTCCATCTGAGTGGTTAGAGTTGATAGAGTGCCTTAGAAGTTTAGAAATCACTGTGAATGATTTGCAAAAAGCTGGAGGAAATGAAACTAATATACCAAAAAAATTTGATGATATGCTTTACCCATGCGGTTGGAGGGAGATTCGTATATCTGGCGATTTAAATATTAAGTTTTATCCTCGACAGGCAAATCAGAGAGGACGTTTTTCTACTCTTCCTTTTGAAGAAAAAACAATCGAGCAATATATAGATGGCCATAATATTGATTTTTTAAAAGGAAGAGTAGCCTTTGATTTAGAATGGAATAGTAAAGATCAAACGTTTGACCGTGATTTGTTGGCGATGAGAACGTACTATGAGTGTGATATTATTAGCGTTGGGGTCATCATTACCCGTTCAAAAGAGTTAAACGATATGTTTAAAACTATTTTAGATAATGATGGAAAACCAATTATTCGAAAGTATGGAGCAAGTACAACTTGGATGGGGAAATTGTTGTATCGTCTTAATTCTAGGCGAAATGGCGGGTGTCCAATTTTGGCAATCGGAATAAAGAAAAAATGTGTTTCGGATTGGAAAGGAGAAAATGAAAGTGGGGCAGGCTCAGACAACAGGTGAAAATCTGTTAGCATTTTGCCATGGAAAAAAATATGCAACAATTTATGCAGATCCACCATGGCGTTTTCAGAACCGTACAGGGAAAGTTGCACCAGAGAATAAAAAACTTAATCGATATCCAACGATGCAGTTAAGCGATATTATGGCATTGCCAGTAGAAAAGATCGCAGAAGAAAAAAGTCATCTATATCTGTGGGTGCCTAATGCACTGTTGCCAGATGGATTGGCAGTTATGAAAGCATGGGGATTTGAATATAAGGGAAATATTATCTGGGAGAAAATCCGTAAAGATGGGCAGCCTGATGGGCGTGGAGTTGGTTTTTATTTTCGAAATGTAACGGAAATTTTGTTGTTTGGCGTACGAGGAGATAACAACCGTACCTTGGCACCAGCCAGATCCCAGGTAAACCTGATAAGATCACAAAAAAGAGAGCATTCTAGGAAACCGGATGAAATAATTCCAATTATTGAAGGATGTTCTCGTGGTCCGTTTATCGAATTATTTGCCAGAGGAGATCGTACAGGTTGGGATATGTGGGGAAATCAAGCTACAGCGGACTACGAACCAACTTGGAACACATATAAAAACCATACAATTCGCCAAGATTCAATTCAAAATATATAGTTTTAGTCAGGACGGAGAATAAAACCATGAGAGCATTGGTGCAAAGAGTAACACATGCAAGCGTCACCGTGGAGGGTGACTGCGTCGGAAAGATCAGCGAAGGTCTGCTGGTGCTGCTGGGAGTCGGTCCCAACGATACCGAAAAGGAAGCCGATTTCCTCGCCAAAAAGTGCGCGAACCTGCGCATCTTCACCGATGAAAACGATAAGATGAACCTGTCGCTGTTGGATATCGGCGGACAGATGCTGGTGGTATCCCAGTTTACCCTCTATGCCGATTGCAGCCACGGCCGCCGGCCGGCATTTATCGGTGCGGCAGCTCCCGAGCTTGCCAACCGCCTGTACGAATACTTCCAGCAGAGCGTTCAGAAGGAAGGCGTACAGACTGTGCAGCACGGCATCTTCGGCGCAGATATGAAGGTCGAGCTGCTCAACAACGGACCGGTGACCATCCTGCTGGACACCGACGAAATCATGCCGAAAAAGTAGGAAAGGCGGAATCTGCGATGAATCTGGAAATTATCCACGTTGGTCTTTTGGGCACCAACTGTTATGTCACCTGGGACGACCAGAAATATTGTGTTGTCGTCGACTGCGGCGGCGACGCTGATAAAGTCGCGGACTTTATCAATGAGCACGGCTTTACACCTACCCATCTGCTGCTGACCCACGGCCACGGCGACCACATGGGCGGAGCCGCCGATCTCAAGGAGCGCTTTCCACAGATGCAGATTGTGCTGGGACAAAAGGACCTTGAGATGATCGGCGACGGAGAAAAGAGCATGTCCAACGCCGTTGCTCCCTATGCACGTCCGTTTACACCGGATGTGCTGGTCAAAGACGGCGACCGCATCCAGAGCGGCAGCATGGAATTTGTGGTGATGGAGACCCCAGGCCACACTCCAGGCGGCATCAGCTATATCAAAGGCAACGAAATTTACTGCGGCGACACCCTGTTCCAGGGCAGCATGGGCCGCACCGACCTGTACGGCGGCGACGATGCCGCGATGTTCTCGTCGCTCAAGCGTCTGGGTTCGCTGCAGGGATACTATAAGGTCTTTCCAGGCCACGGCAGCGCCACCAACCTCGAGGACGAAAAACTGGCAAACCCGTTTTTAAAGCGCGCCATTCAGATGGACTAGCTCTGTCGGTGTTTTGGCAGGCAGACTGTTTTGAATAAAAAAGCCCTGTTCTCTCGTTTTGATTGCAGGGCGACCTGATTTTTGATGGACAAAAGGAGAAAAAACAGCATATGAATATAAGGAATGTCGGGCACAGCATGAAGTATGAGGCGGAATGTGTCGCCATGCTGTTTTTTCCCGATGAAAAGATTGTCACCACCGAATATCCCGCAGGGGAAACTTTTCCACCGCAGCCGGAGGATTATATTGAAAACCGGCTGGAAAACGGTGTGATGAAAACGACTCTCTGCTTAAACGGAGAGATCCGCACGATGGAACAAAAGCTGTACGACGATCCGCAGGGACCGTACGAAGAGGCGGAGTTTCTGATGTGCGACATGATGTACATCCTGCTTACCCAGGCTACCGGCGTTCATCCTGGCTGGGGCAGTCTGACCGGTGTACGTCCGGTCAAACTGTTTCACCGTCGGCTGGATGCGGGCAAAAGCCCTGAGGAGACCGGACGGGAGTTTGCCGAGCACTTTCATGTCAGCGACGAAAAGATTGCGCTGGCGCTGGAAACGGCCTCCCATGAGGCGCCGATCCTGCGCGAAGCGACCGACGACACCTGCAGTTTGTATGTGTCCATCCCGTTTTGCCCGTCGCGGTGCAGCTACTGCTCGTTTGTTTCGCACGATATTGCCAGCGAGCGGGCCAAAAAGATTCTGCCGGTCTACGTCGACCGGCTGTGCGATGAGCTTTGCTGCATCGCAGAAAAGATAAAGCAGACAGGGCTCAAATTGACCACCGTCTACTTTGGCGGCGGCACACCGACCACCCTTTCGGCAGAACAGCTCGACCAGGTGTGCAGCGCAGTGGAACGCTATTTTGACCTGTCACACCTAAAGGAGTACACCGTCGAAGCAGGACGCCCCGACACCATCGACCGCGACAAGCTGCGGGTGCTGCACAGCCACCATGTCGACCGTATCAGCATCAATCCTCAGACCTTAAACGACGAGGTGCTCAAAGCCATCGGCAGAAAGCACACTGCCCAGCAGATCGTCGATTGTTTCCAGATGGCGCGGGAGGAAG
Source organism: uncultured Negativibacillus sp. (assembly GCF_944388365.1). Lineage (GTDB taxonomy): Bacteria > Bacillota > Clostridia > Oscillospirales > Ruminococcaceae > Negativibacillus. The sequence continues at coordinate 5,725 of NZ_CALXIN010000023.1, forward strand.
GCTTTGAGAACATCAACATGGACCTCATCGCCGGACTGCCAGGGGATACGGTGGAAAGTTTCTGTGACACCATTGACCGCATCATCGCACTTGCACCGGAAAATGTGACGGTGCATACCCTGTCGATCAAGCGCAGCGCAAACTACGGCCAGAACTGGGAAGCACGCCGCAAAGCACTGGAGCTGGGCCAGCAGGTGGGAAAGATGGTCTCCTACGCGCAGAAGCGGCTGATGGAGGAGGGCTGGATGCCCTACTACCTGTACAAACAGCGCAACACGCTGGGAAATCTGGAAAATACCGGATACTGCAAAAAAGGGTACGAAGGCCGGTATAATATCTATATCATGGACGAAACACAGACGATTCTGGCAGCAGGCGGCGGCGCGGTGAGCAAGTTAAAATCCAACCGCACCGGCAGGCTGGAAAGAATCTTCAACTATAAATACCCATTTGAATACGTTGAACACTTTGATGAAATTTTAAAACGAAAGGACAGGGTGGTGAGCTTCTTTGAGGAAAATAGACCCCTACCACTATGGAAGGATTGAAAAGGACGAACTGAATCAGCAGGCGGTGCACAACTACTTTCAGCTGATCGACGAGGCGGAGGCATTTTATAACAGCCAGATTCGCAACGTGGTGAAAAAGATGTCCCAAAACCGCAGCAAGGCAGACGTCATCTGCCTGTCAGGACCGTCCGCATCGGGAAAAACGACAACCGCACATACCCTCGCAAGACATTTTCGCAGCAGCGGCCGTAAGGCAAAGGTCATCTCGCTGGACAATTTCTATCTGAACACCGACCAGACGCCGCTCAACCGCAAAGGAAAGCCGGATTTCGAGAGTATCTATGCGCTGGATATCGAGCGCATCAACCGCTGTATCGACGAGCTGGTCAACCAGGGAACGACATTGATCCCTATTTTTGATTTCCACGTCCGCCGTCGGCTGGAAGGTGCTGAGGAGCGCATCGTCCTCTCGGATGACGACGTCGTCATCATCGAAGGTCTGCACGGACTCAATCCGCTGCTGACCCAGCTGGTAGGCGAGGATAAGGTCACCCGTATCTTTGCAAGCGTCCGTTCCCGCTTTACCGACCACGACCGTGTCATCCTCACGCCGCAGGATGTGCGCCTGATGCGCCGGATGGTGCGCGACTCCTTCAACCGCAACACCCGCCCAGAGGAGACAATGGCCATGTGGGAAGAGGTGTGCGAGGGAGAATCGGAGTATATCAATCCCTATCGCGACAGCGCAACCTTTAAGCTGGACACAACACTGGACTATGAGCCAAACATCTTCCACAGTTATCTGCTGCCGTTTCTGGATCGCACCGATATTGCGCCTGAACACTACCGCAAGATCGACGACCTGTATCAGCGTCTGGATGAGTTTTTTGACATCAACGATGTCGATGCCATCCCAGCCGACAGCGTGATCCGTGAATTTATCGGCAAAAAATAAACCGTCAACGGGAAAGACTCCCATGGAAAAGAGAAAGGGGAAAATTTTATGAGCATGTATTCTTTGAATTCGCTGCTGGATAAGGCGCTTTCGGTCGCCAACGTCGCCGGCAAAAAGACAGAAGAAGTGGTGGAAAGCTCCAAGCTGAAGCTGCAGGAAGTTTCCATCGACGCACAGATTGCCGATTGCTATGAGCAGATCGGTTCTCTTGTTTACCGCAGCCGCAAGGCAGGCGTCGACAACGAGGAAGAGATTGCAAAATTGATGTCCCAGGTCGATGAGCTGCTCGAACAGCTCTCCCAGGTACAGTGCAAGCGTGCAGAGCTCAGAAAGGTGAAAAAATGCCCTAACTGCGGCGCAGGCTGCGATGTGGATTCGCACTTCTGCTCCCGCTGCGGCATGATGCTGACCCCAGAGGAACAGCCTTGTGAGCCGCCGGTCTGCACACCACAGGAGCCACAGTCGGAAGCGACCGAACCGGAAGCAACCGAGCAGGAAGATCAGACCATCAAACAGAATCTGTAATCAAATATTCACCCTAAAAAGGCCAAAGCAAAGTCTTTGGCCTTTTTGTTTTGTATGCGGCAAGCAAAAGAGGGCAGACTCATATACTAAAACAGCATTCTCTGGAAAAGATTTACAGACAGGGACTTGAAGATACCGCCAGTCTGTGATAAGTTACTGATATATTGTTAGAAAGTTGGTGTATGGGTGAGAGAAACAAGGCAAAAGCAGGGGTTTGTGCAGGGTGCCATGATCTTGATGATCGGTACGATGGTGGTCAAAATCGTCAGCATGATTTTTAAGATACCGATCAGCAATATGCTGGGCGGCACCGGCTACTCCTATTTTACCAATGCTTACGAAATTTTTAACCTGATCTCGACCATTGCCACCGCCGGCTTTCCGGTGGCGGTGTCTAAAATGGTGTCCGAAAACTGTGTCGCGGGCCGATATCGTGACAACCGCAGAATCTTTCGCATCTCCCGTCTGTTTTTTCTGATTACCGGTTTTATCTGTATGGTCGTGATGATTCTGGGCGCGGGAACCTTTGCGAATATGATCCCAAATCCTGGCGCAAAGTTTTCCATCATCTGTCTGGCGCCGGCAGTGCTGACCTGCTGCCTGATGTCAGCCTACCGCGGCTACTATCAGGGAATGCAGAATATGTATCCGACCTCCATCTCCCAGATTATAGAGGCGGTTACCAAGATGATCTTTGGTCTGGGACTCAGCTGGGCGGTGCTGCACTTTACCGGTGAGGAGTACGCCCAGTATGGCACGGTGCTCGGCGTGAGCTATCCAAGTCAGGCGCAGGCACAGGCAGCCATCGCGCAGCTGGCAAGCGGAGCGGCGGTGCTGGGTGTCAGCTTTTCCACTGCGGCAGGACTGTTGTATCTGATGATTCGCTGGCGCAAAAAGGGTGACGGCGTATCCGACAGCCTGGTTGTTGATTCGCCGGCACCGGAAAGCTCTTCGCGGCTGCTCAAAAGCATCGTCATGATCGGCATTCCGGTGTGCATGGGATCGCTGGCGGTTAGCTTTTCCGGCGTCATCGACCTGATGACGGTGACTGGACGGCTGGCGGATGTCATGCAGACCGCACCACAGACGCTGCTGGACTGCTACGGCGGCAATATCCCGCAGGCAGAGATTATCAACGAGAGCGTCCATAACTACCTCTACGGGGCGTACAGCGGCAAGGCAGGCGTTATCGGCAACCTGATTCCTGCGCTGACCACCGGTCTGGCAGTCAGCGCACTTCCGGCGGTCGCCGAAAGCTATGCCCGCGGCAGCCGTCTGCGCACCCAGCGCAGCATTCAGATGGTGCTGCGCATCACCACCATGATCTGTATTCCGGCGGGACTGGGCATCAGTGCGCTGGCGCTGCCGGTCTGCCAGCTCTTCTTTGGATATAACAGCGAGGTCGCCATCGGTGCGCCGCTGCTGGAGGTGCTGGGCATTGCGTCGATCTTCATCGCGCTGACCGGTACCATCAACAGCCTGCTGCAGGCGGTGGGCAAGGTCACCTTGCCGGTCAAGCTCATGGTCATCGGCAGCATCATCAAGCTGACGATGAACTATGTGCTGGTAGGTATCCCAGAGCTGAACATCCAGGCGGTGCCCTATTCGACGCTGGTCTGCTATCTGGTGATCACGATATTGAGCCTGCGTGCGCTGCGCAGCAGCATCGGAGAGCTGGGACTGTTTTCCATCTTTGCAAAGCCGCTGCTGGCAGGAGCGCTGTGTGCAGCGGTGGCAAGACTTGTCCAAAACCTGCTGATGACCGTCACTGCCTCCCGATTTGCGGTGCTGGTTTCGGTGGCTTGTGGTGCAGTTGTCTACCTGCTGGCCCTGTTTTTGCTCAAAGCGATCAAAAAAGAGGACATAATGATGCTTCCAAAGGGCGAAAAAATGGCAAAAATACTTGAAAAGTACTCTCTTTTAGGGTAATATATATAGAGCTGCCAATCAGCAGCAACCCTACACGTCAAAAATGCAGAGGAGCGTGGTATCGTGGGCGTGTCTTATGAAAAGAAGGAAAAGTATGACATCAACGATCTTCTGAACATCATGGAGATCCTTCGCGGTGAGCAGGGATGCCCGTGGGACAAGGAGCAGACCCATGCGTCGATGCGCAAGGATATGATCGAGGAAGCGTACGAAGTGTGCGAGGCCATCGACCTTGACGACAAGGCGCTGCTCAAGGAGGAGCTGGGGGATGTACTGCTGCAGGTGGTCCACCATGCCCGCATCGAGCAGGAGCAGGGTTCGTTTGATTTTTCGGATGTCTGCGACGGCATCTGCAAAAAGTTGATTGTGCGCCATCCGCATGTCTTTGCCGATACTCAGGTCAGCTCCACCGATCAGGTGCTGACAAACTGGGAACAGATCAAGCAGGAGACCAAGGGCCAGCAGACCAAGACCGATACACTGGTCAGCGTTCCCAAGACCTTTCCGGCGCTGATGCGCGCTCAGAAGGTGCAGAAGCGCGCCGCCAAGACCGGTTTTGACTATCCTGATCTGTACTGGGCGATGGGAGATCTGGAAAGCGAGTTGGATGAGCTGCAGTGTGCCATCGAGGATCAGGACCCTGACCAGTGCTTTGAGGAGCTGGGAGACGTGCTGTTCTCGGCGGTGAATATGGCCCGCTTTTTAAAGGTGGACGCCGAGGAAAGCCTCAATGCCTCGACCGAAAAGTTTATCGACCGCTTCCGCAAAGTCGAACAGCTTGCCAATGAGCGCGGCATCGACCTGTCAGAGGGTTCCATCACCGCGATGGATGAGCTGTGGAAAGAGGCAAAGAAAAAATAGTTAAATAGGTGTTTTGTGTCTCCCGTGCTGTCCGAAGGAGAAGCAGGAGGAAAAAACACTTTTTTAATTCCCTCGCCCTGGGATTTTGCGGCGTGGGAAGATGATAAAAGAACTCGTTTTAAAATGGAGGATAACGAATATGACGAAAGCAGAACTGATCAATGCTGTTGCACAGAAAACCGAACTTTCCAAAAAGGACAGCGAAAAAGCCGTTGTTGCAGTGATCGACGCAATCTCTGAGGCACTGGCTGCTGGCGAAAAGGTTGCACTGGTTGGCTTTGGCACATTTGAGGTAAAAGAGCGCGCTGCTAGAGAGGGCATCAACCCAAGAACCAAAGAGAAGATCGAGATCCCAGCTTCCAAGCTGCCGGTCTTCAAAGCAGGCAAAACCCTCAAAGAGGTCGTTTCCAAGTAAGCAAACATCAGATGATCGCCAACAGCTCCGGTGCGCCGGAGCTGTTGTTTTATCCCGACAGGAGGAAATGCTATGAGATTGGACAAATATCTGAAGATTACCCGCTTGATCAAGCGCAGAACGGTTGCCAATGAGGCTTGTGACGGCGGACGTATCCTGGTCAATGGCAAGGTGGCACGCGCCTCCTACGCCATCAAGGAAGGCGACATCATCGAAATTCAGATGGGCACCCGTCCGTTGAAGGTCGAGGTGCTGTCGGTCAGCGAGTACGCTACCAAGGAGAGCGCACCCGAGATGTACCGCGTCACCGATTAGTAAAAAAATGGGGAACCGCAGGTTCCCCATTTTTGCCCAAAGCACCGAGCGGCACAGAGCTGTTTTTGTAAAATACGACAAATTTTTCATTAGCTCGTTGACAGGGTAGTCGAAACGGGTTATCATAACTTCATAAACTGAATCAGCCTTATCAAGAGTGACAGAGGGGACAGGCCCTGTGAAGTCCGGCAACCTGCAAAGCGGCGGCTTTGTAAGGTGCCAAATCCTGCGGGTGAAGCCGAGAGATGAGGAAGCAATGACTCAATCTCTTTGATTGGGTCTTTTTTCATGCCTGCAAACTGTTTGCACCGATGAAAAAATCAATCTCGAACAGACCACACGCTGTTGAGTTTATGAAAACGGATAAAAAGACAAACCTCTATTCAGGAAAGGAAGGAACCACCAATGGCAAAATATCTCTTTACCTCCGAGTCGGTCACCGAAGGACATCCCGACAAAATCTGTGACCAGATCTCCGATGCAGTGCTCGACGCTATCCTCGAAAAAGACCCGAACGGCCGTGTTGCCTGCGAAACTGCCGTTACCACCGGTATGGTCATGGTCATGGGTGAAATCAGCACCAACTGCTATGTCGATATCCCGCATCTGGCACGCGAAGTCATCCGCGAAATCGGCTACGACCGTGCAAAATTCGGCTTTGACTGCGATACCTGCGGCGTTATCACCTCGATCGACGAACAGTCCGGCGACATCGCCATGGGCGTTGACAAGGCGCTGGAAGCAAAAGAAGCTGCCAGCAGCGAAGAGGACAACGGCGCCGGCGACCAGGGCATGATGTTCGGCTTTGCCTGCGACGACACCCCAGAGCTGATGCCGCTGCCGATTTCTCTGGCACACAAGCTGGCAAAACGTCTGGCAGAGGTACGCAAAAACGGCACCCTGCCTTATCTGCGTCCAGACGGCAAGACCCAGGTAACCATCGAGTATGAAAACGATGTACCGGTTGCTGTTGAAACCATCGTCATCTCCAACCAGCATTCTCCAGATGTTGAGATGGAGCAGATCCGCGCTGACATCAAGAAACATGTCATCGACGCCATCGTTCCAAAGGAACTGATGCGCGATGACACCAAAATCTTCATCAACCCAACCGGACGCTTTGTTATCGGCGGTCCACAGGGCGACAGCGGTCTGACCGGCAGAAAGATCATCGTCGATACCTACGGCGGCATGGGCCGTCACGGCGGCGGCGCCTTCTCCGGCAAGGACCCGACCAAGGTTGACCGTTCCGCTGCTTACGCTGCCAGATACGTTGCCAAGAACATCGTTGCTGCCAAACTGGCAAAACGCTGCGAGGTACAGCTGGCTTATGCAATCGGTGTTGCACAGCCTGTTTCGATCAACGTCAACACCTTCGGCACCGGCGCCGTTTCGGATGAAATGCTGGAAAAAGCGGTTGAAAAGGTCTTTGACCTGCGTCCAACCCAGATTATCAAGACCCTCGACCTGCGCCGTCCAATCTACCGCAAGCTGGCAGCTTACGGACAGATGGGCCGCGAGGACCTCGGTGTCAACTGGGAAAAGACCGATAAGGTTGAAGCTCTGCTCAACGCTGTCAAATAGTTAGATGTTAAAAGACCTCATTCCTATTCGGGAATGAGGTCTTTTTGACTGGAAAGACAAAGGAGAAAGCCGTTTGTTCGGCTTTCTCCTTTGTCTTGTTAGAGGAAGAGGATCAGCGTGATTGGCTGACACTCTGGAGATATCTGGTTTTTTGCTCGCGATAGTAGCGATCCACATAGGTGGCATAGACCACGCCGCCGATGACATAGGCGATGGCAGTCAGTGCAAATCCTTTTGGAAGACCGATGGATTCCTGCAGACAGCCCATCAGCAGCGAACCGATGCCGATGCCGATGTCGTAGGAAAGCATGTAGGTAGCATTGGCGACGCCGCGTTTGGGAGCCGGTGTGGTGCCGGTGACAAACGATTGGAACAGCGGCTGCAAAATGCCGTAGCCCACGCCGAAGAAAAATCCGGCGATCAGCAGATGGATACCGGTGGACAGGGCAATGTAGCTGACCATGGTCACCACCGGAATTACCAGGCTCAGATAAACCAGGATGCGGTGATTGCCTGCATCCAGCATCTTCTGGGCGGACAGCTTGGATACCAGCATTCCGATAACCAGGCAGATGTAGAAGTATGGCAGATAGGAAAGCAGACCTTTTTCCTGCGCCAGAATGGAGGAATAGGCGATGACTGCGCCATAAGGGATCATCAAAAACATCATGTTGAACATGAAGGGCAGTGCAGGCGCGTGGATGGTATCTTTGATGGAGAATTTTTTTGCGCTGTACCTTCGGGTACTGAATCCGGCAGCAGAGCACGCAGATCAGCGCAACTACAGTGATTGCAAAGATGGTGAGGAAGGAGGTTTTGCTGCTCAGACGGTTCTGTACCTGAATGCCGACAAAAGGTCCGACCGCCATGCCGATCGAAATGGTGAAGGCAAAACGGCTGATGCCCTCGGTGATTTTGTCGTGCGGAAGTACGTCGCCTGCCAGCGTCATGGTGGCCGAAGCACAGACCGAATAGACCGCGCCCATGTACAGGTGGACCAGAATCAGCAGTCCGAAGATAGGAAAGGCGATGAAGGCCGGAAAGGACAGGCAGAACAGCGCCAGAAACAACAGATAGACGTGGTAACGGTTAAAGTTGTCCAGCAGATAGCCTGCAACCGGTCGGAACAGGATGGTTGCTACCGACATGGCTGTCAGAACGATGCCGATTTTGGAACCGGTGATGCCGATTTCCTGGCAGTAGATCGGGATGATGGGGATGGACGCATAAAAGGCGGCCAGCACCAGCAGGTTGGTGATGAAAAGAAGGATGAACCTTCGATTCCAGATTTTTTCTGTTTTTTCTATGGGAATATAGCTCCTTTTGTGTATGATTACATCAATATAGTGGCACTTGCCACTATATTGAGTGTAGCACGAAAAAAGAGCTTCGTCAATATCCAGTTGCAAATGCCACTAAAAGCAGGTATAATAACAGACAACAGAAGGGGGTAGTGCACTATGACGGACATCACAGACAGCACCTTTAAATCCATTTCCATCCTGTATCGAAAGTCACACATCTGGCTCAACAACGGCTGTGCACAGTTTGATTTGACAGCGGCACAGGCGGTGGTTATTCTCATCGTGTGCGATTTTCAGGCGCTAACCCAGGACGAGATCACCAAGCGGCTTTCTCTGGACAAAAGCGTCATTGCAAAGACGGTGACCAAGCTGGAGGAACGGGAGTTTCTGGTCCGCACCACCAATGCCAAGGACAAACGCACCTATGACATCCGACCTACCCAGAAGGCATGGGAGGTATATCCGTTCTTGAAGGAGCAGGTGGAAATTTCCTTTCGGCGGATGACCGAACAGATGACCGACAGCGAGCGGGAAGAATTTAAACGCCTGCTGATGAAGGCGGCCAAAGCAGCCATCGACATCGGAGACGGAGAATAACGCTTCCAATCAGAAAACGTTGGTGAATGATGCCAAAAACAGCAGGGCTTCTTGTAGTAAATGACACTTGTAATGGTGAATGGAATCCGGTATACTTGTGGTAACTGAAAGATATAGAGGAGGAATCAACCATGAAAAGCAGAAAGAACCGCTTGTTTGCGCTGCTGCTAACAGCAGGGATGTTGCTGTCGGGCTGTTCTGCTCCATCGACAGAGGACACCTCAAACTCCTCCGCCGAAAATACACAGCCTCAGCAGCAGGAGGAAACGGTGATCGGCCAGTCGCAGCCGCTGCCGGATGCCGCCGAGCTGCCGGAGGTTTCCGACCAGCTGGAACAGCTCAATCAGCTGCATGAGGCGGTCATTGCAGGCATATATAACCGAAACTGGGACGACCCGATGGAGATCGATCCCGAATCTTTCCCGACCTATTATCAGTATCTGATTGCCCGCGTGCCGGAGCTGGAGGAACAGTCGGGAAAATATACCGACGAGCAGCTCGGTCAGACCCTTGTGCCGCAGGAATCGCTGGAATCGGTGGTGACAAGCCACTTTGCAGTTTCGGCGGAGCGCATTCGGGAATCGAGCTGTTACCGTCCGGAGCAGCAGGCCTATGAGCTGAGCGGCATTGGCGGCGGTGCAAGTGTACAGATCGTGTCCAGCAATCAGGAGGGCGATCAGCTGGTAATGGAGTACCAGATATTCAGTGCACGCAACCTGCCGATGTCCCATGGCACCATCACCGCTGAGGTGGATGGAGAGAACTGGATCTACCGTTCGGTCACCAATGAGGAGGAACTTTCCTACCTGCTGGAGGAGCCAAACGCGATGGGTCAGAGCATGCAGGATGACGCTTATGTGATGATTAGCGAGAGCAGCCTGAGCGAGATTCAGCAGTTCTACCGCCAGACTCTGCAGGAGCTGGGCATCCAGGGCGAGGAAACCCAACCAAATGGCGAGAACAGCTGGGGCTTTGAGGGCAGCGATGCCGACGGCAGAAAGGTCAGCCTTCAGGTGGAACCGCAGGCAGAAAACCAGTATCAGATTTGTTATACGGTGGAAGAATAGCACCTTCCAAAACATAAAAAACCCACACGGTCTGTTGATCACAGACCGTGTGGGTTTTTGTGCGGGAAAATCACTTAGCTTTCGGCGATGGATTTGTGCTGCCACTTGTTGGAGTGCAGGCGCATCGCAAAGAACAGGATGCGGAATACCCAGTCGAGGAACATGGCAAACCAGGTACCCAGTACGCCAAGACCAAGCAGTGTACCCAGGACGTAGCTCATGCAGATACGGCAGATCCACATCGACAGGACAGATACCACCATGGTGAACTTGACGTCGTTTGCGGCACGCAGACCGTTTGGCATGGTAAAAGCAGCCGGCCAAAGTGTCGCGGTGAAGATGCTGTGCCAGAACATGATCTGACTTGCCATACCGGCAGCCTCGGCGGAGAGGTTGAACAGTCCGATGATCGGATCGCGCACCAGCAGGATGAGGATGTTGAGCACAATCATCATCAGATAAGCAAGGCCGGTGAGCTTGAAGATATAGCGTTTGGCTTCATCATAGCGTCGCGCACCCACACACTGTCCGACGACGGTGAGCATCGCCAGACCGATGGCGCTGCCAGGAATGATGGCAAAACCGGCGATCGAGTTGCAGATGGCGTTGGCAGCGATCGACGAGGTGCCGTAGGAGGCGACCATGCCCTGAACGATGATCTTGCCCAGCTGGAACATGCCGTTTTCCATTCCGTTGGGGATACCGATTTCCAGGATGTTTTTGACCATGGTCGGGTGAAACTCCAGGCGCAGGTAGGAGTCGATGTGGATAATGTTGACCGGACGGCGCAGCAGAGCCAGAATAAAGATAGCGCCGATGATACGGGAGATCAGCGTTGCCAACGCTGCACCGGCAGCACCCATACCAAAGCCGAAGATAAACAGGGCATTTCCGGCGATGTTGATGCAGTTCATAAAGATGGAGGTAACCATCGAGATGCGCGAGTTGCCCATCGCCCGAAATAGCGCTGCACCGGCGTTATAGAGCGCGATGAACGGATAGGACATGGCGGTCAGCAGAAAATAGATTTTGGCGTTGTCCATGACCTCCGGTTCGATGGTGCGGTAGATCAGGCTTAAGATTTGTCCGCCGCCAAAGACGCACACAGCGCCGACGATGAGCGACAGTCCCAGCACGGCCAGCACCAGCTGTTTGGCAGCTTCGCAGGCTTTGTGAGGTTCCTCTCTGCCGATGTACTGGGAGGAGACGATGGCGCCACCGGTGGCCAGCGCCGAAAAAATGTTGATGAGCAGGATGTTGATAGCGTCCACCAGTGAAACGCCCGATACGGCGGCTTCACCACAGCTGGACACCATGACGGTGTCGGCCATGCCGATGGTGATGGCCAGAAACTGCTCGATGATCAGCGGAATAATCAGCCGCTGAAGGTCCTTTTTGGAAAACACAGAGCACCCTTCCTTCTTCTTTTAAAATATTTCATAATTTTAACATTTTTTTGAGCAGGAGGCAATGCTTCTGTCAAAATTCGAGCAGGGGAGGGTATGTTTTTGTAGGAGGGTTCCTGCGGAGCTTTTTTTGCAGGAGAGTTCCTGCGAACTAGCTTGCAGGCTTCCGCAGCCTGCACTGCGATTACTTTCCTTTCACGAGGAAAGTAATCAAAGGCGTGCCAAAGAGGAGGTATCCTCTTTGGAAACACCTCTGGGGGGCACATCCCCCGTGTTCCCCGCAAGCGGGGAATCCGCCCCCTGTCTGCTCCGGCAGTGGGAGGATGTCAAGTACTTTGGCTACTGTTTAGGAGAGTAAGCGGTTATGTCGTTGTCGTTTCCAACGAGGGAGCGTGGGGTTTCAAAAGGGGCTTGCCCCCTTTCGTGAAGTTTTTCAAACTTCCAGAGGTCAAGGAACCAGGAGGTTCCTTGTGTGCTCTTTGTGAAACTTTCTTCACACAAGAAAGTTTCCGCAGGTGCGGGCTGCGCAAGCCCGCAAAAGAGGTCATGCAGGAACTTTCCTGCAAACCACAAATCCTTTCTGCCCGTAGAGCGGTCAGCGCACTACCGTCTTTATCTAAAGTTCGGAGGATAGGCGCTGCCCATCCTCATGCCCGCAATTACAAAAGGTGGGCAATGCGCAAAGCAAGTATGCGGGCCTCGTGCGGCAGCATCGAAAAGAGGTACAGTCTCTAAACGTTTTATATTTATAATGTTGATGTGTTGGGACGCTGTCCCAATCAATACCAAAAGGCAATTTGTTGAAGGTACGGTCTGCCCGCGAAGCGGTCAGCGCACTAAACGTGCGGGTGCGTATAAATAGGACTGTGCCACTTAACTTTTTTATATATTGAATTTTTTTACTGTTGGGACGCTGTCCCAAACCCTGCCAAAGGTGCCGCCTTTGGAAACCGCAAACTTTTGTGTACAAAAGTTTGACAAAAAACTTTATTTTGTCCTGCAGGGCAGTTTGATAAAGGACGAAAAGTTCGCTATAATAAATAGAAATCAACGAAAAACGGGGGATCGGTCATGATGATTTATTTTGCGATGGCAGCCTTTTTCTGTCTGGGCGCCCTCCTTTGGCAAAGACAGCCGTTTGCGCACAAAAACTCGGCGCAGACAGCATTTTTGCTCTGTGCCGGCGTTATTTTGGTAGTGGTGGCGACCTTGCGCTACGGCATCGGATATGACTATTTTAACTATCAGGAGTTATATGAGCAGTTGGGTCCGATGCCGGTCGCACAGCTGCTTCAAGACCATGTCGCGCTGGAATTTCCAGGCTACGCACTCTACACCCGACTTTGTTACCTGCTGGGGCTTTCCTATCGGGGACTGCTGCTGGTGACCAATCTGTTTCTCACCGCTGTGGTGCTGTGGTTTATCAAAAAGTATTCGCCGCTGCCATGGCTGAGTTTATATCTGTATCTGACGATGCAGTTTTTTGCCCATAGCATGAACCTGTTCCGCCAGTCGATCGCGGCGACCATCTGTCTGCTGGCCTATCCTTTCCTCAAAAAGCGCAAGCTGCTGCCCTTTGTGCTCATTGTACTGATCGCGGCGACCTTTCATGTGTCGGCAGTGTTCCTGCTGCCGTTTTACTGGGTGCTCAACTGGAAGGCGGACGGGCGCATCTATGCCATCATCGGTGCGGTGTGTGTGCCGTTTTATCTGTTCAGCAATCAGGCAGCCCAATTCCTCACCCAGTATCTTTTCCCGAACTATGCCGGCTACATCGGTTCGCGCTATTGGGTAGGGCTGGGAGAGCGGTACGCGGTTTATCCCATCCTCTATTTTGCCGCGGTGTTTCTGCTGCGCAAAAAGCTGCTGCGTGCTGACAGCGATAACCGCCAGCTCATCAACAGTGCTTTTTATGTGATGCTGCTGTACATCTTCAGCACCCACCACATGATTCTGGAGCGGTTTTCCATCTACCTGTTCATGTACGGGATGATTCTTCTGCCCAAGCTGGTGGACTGCTTTGGCGCAGAACCGCTGCCGGTGCAGCAGGCGCACAATGCCCGTGAGCGCCGGATGGTAAGCGCACAGAAAAAGATTTATCAGGAACAAAGCTGGCTTAGGACAATGGCGGCGGTGCTGGTGATCGCGTGCAGTTTTGGGTATCTGATCTTTGCTTCGGTGCAGTCGACCAACGGTTTTCATAAGGTTTACCCGTATGTATCGGTGTTTGAGGAGCAATGATTGGGCGAAATAATGCTTGTATGCAAAGAAAAAGTGTGATAAAATAGATTAGATTCAGCGCACTCCACCTCACTGGGGTGACATCGGAAAGGGAGATTTTTTATGTCAGGACATTCCAAGTGGAATAACATTAAGAGAAAGAAAGAAAAGACCGATGCCCAGAAAGGCAAGATCTTTACAAAAATCGGACGTGAAATGGCAGTCGCGGTTCGTGAGGGCGGCCCTGATCCGATGAACAACGGTAAGCTGCGCGATCTGATTGCAAAAGCAAAGGCGAACAACGTTCCGAACGACAACATCGACCGCATCATCAAAAAGGCGGCTGGTGAAGGCGACAAGAACACCTATGTTGATATGGTATACGAAGGTTACGGACCATGCGGCGTTGCAGTTATCGTAGAAGCACTGACCGACAACAAGAATCGTACCGCAGGCGACCTGCGCCACTACTTTGATAAATGCGGCGGTAACCTGGGTCAGACCGGCTGTGTATCCTTCATGTTCAGCGACAAAGGTGTCATCGTCATCGACAACGAGGACGATAAATACACCGAGGATCAGATTATGGAGGACTGCATGGAGGCAGGTGCTGAGGACTTTGAGTTTGGCGACGGCGTCATCGAAATTTCGGCGACCAGCGACCCGAACGAATTCCGTGCAGTACGTGAGACACTGGAGGCAAAGGGTTACAGTTTTGTAGAGGCAGACATCCAGAAGGTGCCATCCACCTACACCAAGATTGACGATCCAGAGCTGTGCGAGAAGATGCAGAAGCTGCTGGACATGCTGGACGACAACGACGACGTTCAGGAAGTATACCACAACTGGGAAGCGCCAGAAGAAGAATAAGCGTAAAATCAAAAAGCTGTATCCTGATGGATACAGCTTTTTTTCTATGCAATAGTTTCGATACTTTGTGCCGAAGGCAAACTAAAGTTTTCGCCAGCCTTTTGTAAAAAGCTCAACCAAAAACTTTTGTTTGTCTCTCAGGGCAGTCTACTATCTGGTCTCGCCCAGGAAGAACAGCGCCAGTGTGCCAGGTCCCGAATGTGCGCCGATGGTCGGGCCGACGTCATTGATGAGGAATTCCTCATATCCAAACCGCTCTTTGACCAGCTTTGCCAGATACTGCGCATCCTCCATACAGTCGCCGTGGCTGATGAAAATTGGCTGCTTTTCGTTCTTCCAGCTGCCGATGTTCTGTTCCATCTTGTCCACCAGCGCCTGAATCGACTGCTTTCTGCCGCGCACCTTGGACAGCGAAACCAGCTTGCCTTCGGCGTCCACATGCAGCACCGGCTTAATGCCGATCATGGTGCCGACCAGTGCGGTCGTCTTGGAGATTCGTCCGCCGCGCTGCAGATATTTCAGGTCCTCCACGGTGAACAGGTGGCAGATGTTCTGCACATGGTCGCGCACCCACTGGGCAACCTCATCCAGGCTCATACCTTCCTGCTGTTTGCACAGTGCATGATGGACGAGCAGACCCTGTCCCAGAGAAGCGCACAGCGAGTCGATGACAACGATGCGGCGCTCTGGAAAATCTGCAATGACCGCCTCTGCTGCCAGACGCGCCGCATTTGCGGTTCCGCTCAGGCCGGAGGAGAAGGCAATATGAAGAATATCCTTGCCGGTAGCAACAATTTCACGGAACAGTTTTTCGGTGTCCTCGATGCTGGCCTGCTGGGTTTTTGTCATAGCGCCTGCGCGCATTCTATTGTAAAAATCCTTGATTGCCTGTTCGCTCGGACAACCGTTTTGTCCGGCCTCTCCATCTATACTGTAAAACAAGGTGATGAGCGGAAGCTGATGCTGCTGTACATATTCCAGCGGAAAATCACAGGAAGTATCTGTCGAAATGATATAATCTGTCATAAGATATCTTTCCTCACTTTCTATCAATATCTTCTTTCTATTATACGCTGTGAATACGGACGATTCAATTCTTTTCTGTTAACATCTGGGATTTTTCTCCGACAAAAAGCGGCATAATTTACATTGTTACACAAGCTGCATCTGCTGTTGCAGCTCCTGCTTCTTCATCTGCTGCAAAGCGGCACGTCCCATCAGCAGTGCCAGGATCGACGCGGCAAAGTCGGCAATCGGTCCGGCATACATGACACCGTCGATTCCTACCAGCATCGGCAGCACCAAAATGAGCGGCAGCAGGAAGATGATCTGTCTGGTCAGTGCCAGCAATGCACCGCGGGTCGCCTTGCCGATCGCAGTAAAGAAGTTCGAGGTGATCGGCTGGATGCCGTTGAGGAAGGTGAAGAACAAGTAGATGCGGAAGTAACGCTCTGCAAAGCGGAAGTATTCCTCGCTGCCGCTGCCAAACAGTCCGATGATCTGTCTTGGGAAGAACTGGAAGCACAAAAAGGCGCAGGTGGAAACAATGGTTGCCGCTGTGACAGCCAGCCGATAGGTCTTGCGCACGCGGTCATACTGTTTGGCGCCATAGTTAAAGCTGACGATCGGCTGCAATCCCTGGGAGGTGCCGATGATGATCGAGAAGTAGATCATGTTGACCTTGGCGATGATGCCTGCACAGGCCAGTGGAATATCACTGCCGTAGGACGAGTCAGCACCGTAGTGGGTCAGTGTGTTGTTCATGGTGATCTGTACCACCATCATCGCCATCTGATTAAAGCAGCCTGCCAGACCCAGCGAGGCGATCTGCAATGCCATTTTGCCCGAAGGCTTGAGATCACGGAGGGTGAGGTGAACGGTCTTCATCTTCCGCAGGTACAAAATAACCATCATGCCCGATGCAACCTGACCGATAACGGTGGCAAGTGCAGCGCCCTTCATTCCCAGTCCGAACACAAAGATAAACAGTGGGTCGAGGACGGTGTTGATGATGGCGCCGGTGAGCATACACATCATCGAATATTTCGGGCTGCCGTCGGCGCGGACCAGATTAGCGCCGCCGTTGGCAATAATCAAAAACGGAAAACCAAACAGAGTGATGCCGGTATATTCCAGCGCATAGTCCAGCACATCAGGTGTCGCGCCGAAAAACAGCATCATCGGCTTTAAAAACAGAAACGAGATCAGGCTCAGGCAGACGCCGCTGAGGATGAGAAGTCCTGCGGCGTTGCCGGCAAAGTGGGCGGCACGCTCACGGTCGCCCGCACCCATCGACAGGTTAAAGTTTGCAGCGCCGCCCAATCCAAACAATAAACACAACGCTGTACAGATGGTGCTCAGCGGGAAGGCGACGTTGGTTGCCGCATTACCCAGCACGCCGACACTGTGCCCGATGAACACCTGATCCACAATGTTATACAGGGCGCTGACCTGCATGGCAATGATGCTGGGAATGGCAAATTTTAGCAGCAGTTTGCCCACCGGCTGTGTACCTAAAATATTTCCTCTATTCTCCATCCTTGTTTCCTCCTTCTTTTTTCTGTGCAAGCTGCTGATTGAATTGCTGTGCGTTCTCCGCCAGCTGTTCCATTACCTGCATCACCTTTTGTTTCTGATCTTCGGTCAGCCAGCCTCCGACCTCTTTCCAGAATTCCCGCTGCAGCTGTTTGCACTGCTGCACAAAAATCTCTCCTTTTTCGGTCACCTGGAGCAGGTGTGAACGTGCATCTTCGGGAGAATTGGTGCGTACGATCATTCCTTCTTCCTCCAACTTGCGCATCACGCGGGTACCCAACCCTTCGTCGATGCCCATTGCCGAGCAAACCGTCTTTTGGTTGCTGCCCTGGTTGTGGTAGATGTACATCATAAACCGCACCGCTGCCGATCCCAACCGCTGTTCCCGAAGCATCCGATTGAGATACTTTCTTTCCTCTCTGTATAAACAGGAAAGATATTTGCTGAACAGGTTGTCCATTTGTTCCATTTTGTCGGATTCATCCTTTCCTTTTTCTGTCCTAATCCAAAGTATATCGAAAATTAGTTGATATGTCAATTAATTTGCCGATCATGCAGGAGAATGGGGAAATTTGCAGCAAAAGGTCAAAATCAGAGCGAATAAGATAGTTTTCTTTTGTTGGAATTCATGGTATACTGAGGGCAGAGAGAATCGAAAGGAGGAACCTTATGACCCGAGAAGAAGTTTATGCTTCCATCTACACCCATGAAGAGATCTACCGTCCGCCGCAGGAGGACAGCAGTGCCTGCCTGGAGGTGGCGCTGGGATGCAGCTGGGGAAACTGTCTGTTCTGCGACTTTGCAAAGGATAAATTCCAGATTCATTCGATGGCAAAGATCGAATGGAATCTGCGGATGCTGGGCCGATTGGAGCCGGACAAGAAACGTCTGTTTTTCCTGGGAGAAAACGCCTTTGTGCTGAGCTTTGACCAGCTCAAACAGATCATCGGCATGGCCAACACCTTTATGCCAAATGTCAAGGAGTTTGCGATGTATGCGCGGGTGGATGATGTACTGCGCAAGACACCGGAGGAGCTGCGGCAGCTGCGCGAGAGGGGAGTTTGTGACCTGCACATCGGCATCGAATCGGGCAGCGATTCGATATTGCTGATGATGAATAAGGGAGTTACCTCCTTCGATATGATTCAGGCGTTCCAGAAGCTGGATAAGGCGGGCATCGGCTATTATGTGACGATCATTCTGGGATTGGGCGGAAAAGCCTACCGCAATCTGCACGCACTGGAGACAGTGCGTCTGCTCAATCGACTGCACCCGAAGTGCATCTGGGCGCTGAAGCTGAAGGTATGGGACAAAACGCCGCTGGATAAGATGGTGAAGCGCGGTGAGTTTGAACCGATGAGCAATCGGGACATCCTGTTTGAGGAACGCATGCTGCTGGAGGGACTGACTCTGGATGACTGTTTCTATATGGACACCACGGTGCTGGATAAATA
Organism: uncultured Negativibacillus sp.; assembly: GCF_944388365.1. Classification (GTDB taxonomy): domain Bacteria; phylum Bacillota; class Clostridia; order Oscillospirales; family Ruminococcaceae; genus Negativibacillus. The sequence goes on from NZ_CALXIN010000023.1 coordinate 24,271, forward strand.
TACCATTCAGGGCTATCTGCCGGAAGGAAAAGAGCAGATGCTGGGCATGATAAATAGGCTGTTGTGGCAGACCATGCCGAAGAAATAGGAGAAAAAATGCCGGATTTTGCCGGCATTTTTTTGCACAGTCTGCCCGACAACACAAACTAAAGTTTTTTGTCAAACTTTTGTACACAAAAGTTTGCGGTTTCCAAAGGCAGCGCCTTTGGCAGGGTTTGGGACAACGTCCCAATATATTAACAACATAAATAAAAACGTTCAGGGACTGTATCCCTTTTTGATGCTGTCGCACGAGGCCCGCATACTTGCTTTGTGCGTTGCCCACCTTTTGTAATTGCGGGCATGAGGATGGGCGCCGCCC
>NZ_CALXIN010000024.1 GCF_944388365.1 uncultured Negativibacillus sp.
GGTTGAGCGAGCAGATGCCGTTGGACAGCTCCTTTGGCAGCATCGGGATGACCTGGTCGGCATAGTAGACGCTGGTGCCGCGGCGATAAGCCTCAAGGTCAAGCGCACTTCCCTGTCGGACATAGTGGCTGACATCGGCGATGTGGACACCCAGATACCAGTGCTGATCGTCCCGCTCGAGCGAAACCGCATCATCGAGGTCCTTGCTGTCCGCCGAGTCGATGGTGAAGATGTCCTCTCCCGTCAAATCCATGCGGTCGCTGAGCTCGGACAGTGGAATGCCCGCGTCGGCAATCTTGCGCGCCTCCTGCTGGGTGGCTTCGTCAAATTCGGTGCGGGTGTTGTAGTTTGCAAGCACTGCCTGGCAGCAGACTGCGGCGCGGTCGGCGCTGCCAAAGCTCTGCTCTACCGCTACACGATGTGCAAAGTGGCTGTCTGAGCGGCGGGTAATCTTCGCAAGCACCTTGTCGCCATCGTGGGCGCCGTGCAGCCCGCCTTTCTCTATCTCCAACAGCATCCGGCGCAGACGGTCCGGCCGCAGGAAATAGCCCTCCGGCTGGCGCACAACCACGCCGGTAAACGGTGCGTCGTTATAGTTCAGAATCTGTACCACAGCTCCTTCAGGGTTGTCGCCCTGTTGACGGTGGGAATTCGGCTGCAGGCGCACCATGACGGTGTCGCCTGGCATTGCACCCAGCATGAACCGCCCTGGCAGGAAGATGTCCTCGCCCTGCTCCTTGTCCGGCTGCGCCTCGGGACGGGCAAAACCGAATTTATCGTTGAGGGTGACAATCTGCGCGCGCACCAGTCCTGCGCTCTTTGCAAGCACGACGCTGTTTTTGCGGCGCCACAGCTCGCCGTTTTTCTCCATCTGGTCGAGCAGAGTGTAAAACGCCTTCTTTTCATCGGGGGAAATCTGTGCCTGAATCTCCAGCACGCGCAGTCCGATCGGCTGCTGTTTCTGATGCTTGAGCACCCGCATGGTTCGTGTTTTAACATCCAGTCGGTGGAATCCCGCTTTTGCGCGGAACGGTTTTTTGTGTGAAATCTTTCTTGCCATCTTCTTCCCGCCTTTCACATTGATTTTGATTTATGATACCCCAATCGGATCGGGAGTATTTCCAATATCATTTTTACTTATTATACTCCTAACTGCGGGAATGTACAACAAAAGCCCGCTTGACACAAAGCGGGCTTTTGTTGTATACTGTGTATCAGAAGGACAGCTTCCCGCTGCAACGGGAAACGGTCAACTAAATTTCATTAAGAACTTGAAAATTGCCGTTTCCGCGTTTATAAGGGAGCGGCTATTTTCTTGCTATTTTGTAGACAAGATCGACAACCGCAACAATAAGTAAGCATAATGTTAATACATCATTCGTACTCATACGGTCACCTCCCTTGAGAGTTGACCGCGCTGTCCTTCCGATAAACAACAGTATAACACAAAGATAGAACCATGTAAATACGAATAACAAAAGCCCGCTGTCAAGCGGGCTTTTTTGCTGTGTGTTTTGTGCAAAAAAAATCCTCCCCGAAGGGAGGATTTTTCGTTACTCAAACTTTCCTGCAATCCTAAAGGTCAGGACTGCCGAGCTTTAAAAACGACGTTGAACGGAGTTTTTAAACGCTCGTGAAGAATCATCGAAGATGATTACTTCTTGAGAGCCAGAGCGCCAGCAGCAGCAACGGAAACAACTGCCAGGGAAACAGCCAGACCTACAAAGTCCTCAGCACCAGTGCTTGGGTTTGGTTTGCTGTTGTTGTTGGTTTCTTTGTTGTCGTCATCTGGAACAACAACTTCCTGGGTGTTGTCATCTTTGTCGTCTTCTTCAACTTCTACTTCTTCAGTAGACAGAACGTAGTTGCCCAGCTCTTTGGTCTCGAATACGAAACCGTCAACTTTTTCGTTGGTGTGAGCGATTACGAAATCTTCAACGTACTCAGCATCAACTTTGGTGTAACCGTCTTCAGTTACCTGATATGGGATCAGGGAAGCATCGTCGGAAACGAGGATCAGAGTACCGGTTCTGGAGAAGTTAGCGTTCTCGTTGTCGAAGGAGAAGAATGCATCAGCTTCGGAGAAGTCGCCAGCCATAGCAGCATCATAAGCGGTGCTCAGGTCGAGGTACATGGACTCTTCAGCGTACATTTTTACCTGGAAGAATGCTTTGTCAGCAAAGTCGAATACAGCAATGCCGTTCTCGTCTTTAGCAACTTTCCAAACAGCTGGCTGGGAAGCGTCGTTGGTCCAGGTGAAGTCAACAGTCTTAACGTTGGAAGCTTCGTATTTGCCGGAAACCCATACTTTGTTGGTTTCTTTGCCGGACTTGTTGTCAGCAACGTATACATAGTATTTCAGGTCAGCAGCTTTAGCCAGTTTCCATGTATCCTTCAGCTCAACCTTGAGGTATACAGCGTTTGGCATGATTTCGGTGGTGTAGTCTTTGTAAGACAGGTAGTCAACTTCGTCAGCTTTGTACAGTTCAGCATGGTCGATGAGGTCAGCAACGCCGTTGTCCTCTTCGATCAGGTTGATGGACCAGTTCTTGTCGATGTTGCCGGTGTAGTGGCCGTAAGCAACAGTGTTAACGAAGTAGTTGCCGTCGGTTTCCCATTTGCCCTCTTCGATTTCGCCGAGGTCTTCTTTCTGCTCAGCAACTTCTGGCAGGTAAGCTACAACTTCAACGCCAGCTTTCAGAACAGGAGCAGTAGTGGTGGTGAAACCAGCCTCTACTGGAACAGTAGTCTTAGCAAAGCCAGTTTTTGTTGCAGTTGCGGTTGCTTTTGCAGCATCCCAAACTGCGTCTGGAATCAGTGGAGCAACCTCATCATAAGTTACACTGTTGTACTGAGCAGGTGCTGTAACGCCAGTAGCAAAGTTGTAGTAAGAATAAGAAGTTGGCATAGAAGAACCATCATTCTTCAGTTCTTTAGTATTATAGTCAGTACCGTCAAACAGCCAAATGCTATATGCATCAGCAGCCTGGTTGTAGTTAACCTGAACCTTCAGATCGCCAACAACAGGAACATTGGTGGTTTCATTAGTGGTCATAGCAGCAATAGTAGTTACTTCTGCGCCATTCAGCATTACTTTAACACCGTGCTGAACTTTACCGTAGTTATCTTTGTAATCTACGATTCTAGCAGTTCTCCAGCCAGCTTTCTCTTCAGCAGGGGTCAGGGATGGAGCTTTTGCAGTAACTGCATCGTTGTACCAGTAGAGAACCTTGTTCTGGTTGTCTCTGTACTCGAATGGATTTACTTTACCAGTTTTATGGTTGATGGAAACGAGTTCCTCTTCAACTGGCAGCTTATCCAGAACTGGGTTGAAGATAACTTCACCAGCTGCTACTGCTGGCAGGCCAACCTGATCACCTACAACGGTGTACTCTTTCTGGTTGTTAGCGTACAGAGGCATCCAGATGGTGTCGCCTTCGTTGAAGTTGATTCTGGTTTTGCCGTCCAGTTTGGTGTTGGAACCGGTAACGATGTCACCATCTTTGTTGGTTACAAACATTTTACCATCGAACTGGAAACCTGCTGGCCAAGCAGCTGTGTCGCTGGAACCGCTAGCATACTGAATAGCGAAAGCGTTAGCGCCCATGCCCAGTACCATAGCAGAAGCCATAGCTACGGAAAGTACTTTTTTCATAGTCTTTCTTCCTCCTAAAAATTTTTTGAAGTTGTTTAGATCACAACTCCTGATTTGATTGTGTGTTAAGCGACACTCTATGGTAAATAAAAACCTTAGATGCCACTTGACACCTGCCTTGGAAGATTCTCCACAATCTCCCTCGGTCTGGAACTAATATACCACACCCAAATCCAAATTGCAACCCCCTTTCGTAAAAAAAATGTAATTTTCCTGAGTTAATTGTAACAGTGTTGTCATTTTTAATGTCAGTTAACGGACACTTTTTCCCATGTTTATGCGGTTTTGGAACGTTTTTTGGAAGCTGGATACAGTCATCCCTTTTTCTGTAATTTTTTTGTCATCGCTGTTTTTTATGTAACCTTTATTACAATATTTCTATCTAAAACCAGTTTTAGAACACAAAAAAACAGCCTTCTGCCATAAAAAGCAGAAGGCTGTTCAATACCTTTTAAATAAAATTAGCAGTTGGAATCGCGGTTAGCAGAACTGTTCAGAGAGGTGCTGCCGTTGCGGTTAGCAGAAGACTTCAGGCTGCTGCCGTTGTCGCGGCTAGCAGAAGATTTCAGGCTGGTGCTGTTGCTGCGGCTAGCAGAGGTCTTCAGGCTGGTGCTGTTGTCACGGCTAGCAGAAGATTTCAGGCTGGTGCTGTTGTCGCGGCTAGCAGAAGATTTCAGGCTGGTGCTGTTGTCACGGCTAGCAGAAGATTTCAGGCTGGTGCTGCTGTCGCGGTTTGCAGAAGACTTCAGGCTGGTGCTGCTGTCGCGGTTTGCAGAAGACTTCAGGCTGGTGCTGTTGTTGCGGTTTGCAGAAGACTTCAGGCTGGTGCTGTTGTCACGGTTAGTAGAAGACTTCAGGCTGGTGCTGCAATCTCTGCTGGAAACACCCTTGATGCAAGCAGCGTTTACACTTACGGAAGAACCGATGGTCAGCATAGCTGCAACTGCCAAAGAAACTACTTTCTTGTTCATAATCATTATCGCTCCTTTTTTTGATTTGAAATCCATTTTGGTTACAAAACAGTTTCAATGAGGTAAAAATGGGGAAGATATATTCCAATCTCCATTATATACGGTTTCATTTTAGCATACATACTCGCTAAAATCAACCAATTTTGCGGATATTTGGACACTTTTTCCACCGTTTTTCAAGGAAGATGCGCTTCCCACGTTGGAAAGTGCCTGTCACACACCTTTAACTAGGCGATCACATAATCCCCCAGATGGTTGGTAGAGATGACATATCCGCTCAGACGCTGACCGTCCTTTCCGACAACATAGCTCTCCACATATTCTGCCTCGAGCTGTGTAAAGTCGCCGTCCTCGGTCAGTTCATAGACATGCTGGTCCTCATCGGCTTTGACAAACAGTGCGCCGGTGCGTGCAAACTGCTGACCATCCATATCAAACCGAAGCATCTGATCCGCCTCCACACCGACCTGCTCATAAAACTCCTGAGCAAGCTGCGCATCATACTGCTCGTCCAGAGAAAGATAAACGCTCTGTCCCTGATACATCTTTACGGTAAAAAATGCGTGGTCGCCAAAATCGAACACAGCTGTTCCCTGTCCATAGGTTGTGCCTGCTGCCGACACGCCGGTTGCTGCCAGACAAACAAGGCAAGCTGCTGCCGCTGCCGCGATCCATTTTTTCATGGCTGCTCCTCCTTCCCGACCCGTCCAGATACACGGGCAACCCTTTGAAGTGATATTTCCATGGAATCTTTTCCATGGAAACAATTTCATTATATACTCCCCTATCCAAAAAAGCAACCGAAAACAGTGGGGAAATATTGGCAGCAGAACCTGTTTTTTTGGTTTTTGTCAAAATTATCAAAACAGATTTTGGTATTGTTGCAAAAAAACAGGGTGCGTGCTACAATGGAAGGACCAGGAAGTTCCTGGACAGAAAGGACTGATCTACCGATGAAAATGGAAACCAAGTGCCTGCACGAGGGCTATACACCCAAAAACAGCGAACCGCTGACGCTGCCCATCTATCAGAGCACTACTTATAAATATGAATCTACCGCACAGGTAGCAAAGCTGTTTGACCTGACTGCCGACGGACACATGTATTCGCGCATCTCCAACCCGACCGTTGCGGCAGTCGAAGCCAAAATCGCCGCTCTCGAAGGCGGTGTCGGCGCACTGTGCACCACTTCGGGACAGGCTGCCAGCATGATTGCCGTGCTCAACATTCTCTCCTGTGGCGACCACATCCTGTGCGCCTCCACCATCTACGGCGGCACCATCAACCTGTTTGCCGTCACCCTCAAGCGCTTTGGCATCGAGGTGTCCTTTGTCGACGCAGACGCCGACGAAGAAACGCTGAAGGCACAGCTTCGTCCAAACACCAAGACTGTATTTGCTGAAACGATCGCAAACCCTGCCATCGCAGTGCTGGACATCGAAAAGATGGCGCGCATTGCTCACAGCCACGGCGTACCGCTGATCGTGGACAACACCTTTGCCACTCCAATTTTGTGCCGTCCGTTTGAGTTTGGCGCAGACATCGTCATCCACTCCACCACCAAATATATGGATGGTCATGCACTGCAGGTCGGCGGTGTGATTGTGGACAGCGGCAAATTTGACTGGACCAACGGCAACTTCCCAGAATTTACCGAGCCGGATGAGTCCTACCACGGCGTTGTATACACCCGCGACTTCGGCAACGCCGCTTACATCACCAAAGCCCGCGTTCAGCTGATGCGCGACCTGGGCTGCTATCCATCGGCACAGGACGCTTTCCTCCTCAATCAGGGACTGGAAACACTGCATCTGCGCATGCAGCGCCACTGTGAAAACGCTGACCGCGTCGCTCATTTTCTGGCAGGTTGCGACAAGGTGGAATCGGTCAACTACCCAACCCTGGACAACAACCCTTATAAAGAGCTGGCACAGAAATATCTGCCCAATGGATGCAGCGGCGTCATTGCATTCTCTCTGAAAGGAGGCCGCGATGCAGCAGTCCGCTTTATCGACAGCCTGAAGCTGGCTTCGCTGGTAGTGCATGTTGCTGATGTGCGCACCCTGGTGCTGCATCCGGCAAGCTCGACCCACCGCCAGCTCACCGATGAACAGCTGGTTGCAGCGGGCATCCACCCAGGACTGATCCGTCTGTCGGTCGGCATTGAAAACGTTGACGACATCATCGAGGATCTGACTCAGGCGCTTCAGAACGCTTAATGCTATCCTCTTTTGATGTTTTCATAAGATAAACCATGTATTTGTGATGGGAGGTCATTACCATGAAAAAATTACTGACTATCGCTCTGGCCGCTTCGCTGACTCTGGCTCTGAGCGTCAACTCGTTCGCACTTGGCAACTATGTTCTTGCTGAAGATGAGCAGACCGAGGAGGAAACCACCGAGCAGGTTCCTGAGGAAACTGTCGAGGAACCAACCGATGAGAACAAACCAAACCCTGAAACCGGCGCTGAGGACTTTGTCGGCGTTGCAGCTGCTGCCGCAGTTCTGGCAGGCGTTGGCTTTGTCGCTCTGAAAAAGAGATAAGCATCTTTTTCTTCGTCGAAAAGACGGATGCAGATTTTATCTGCATCCGTCTTTTTTTGTTACAGCATCTTCTTTTTGCGAAAGTAGAGGATCTCAGCAATGATGACCAGCACGCTCACGACAATCACTGCCGGATACCCATACTTCCATCCCAGCATCGGCATATTGGAAAAGTTCATTCCATACCATCCCGCAATCAGCGTCAATGGCATGAAAATCGTGGTAACGATGGTCAACAGTGTCATGATGCGGTTTTGCTCCATGTCAATCTGAGACTGGTACAGCTCGCGCAGCTGAAGCACATATTCCCGCAGCATCTCCACATGGTTGTGCAGCCGTTCGGTGCGGTTTGCATACATCTGCCAGGCGCGTATCTCCTCCACCGGCATCTGATCGGACAAGAATTCCTGCATCTGGTCGCTGATGTTCATCAGCTGCTCATAGTAGGAATGATAGCGGTTGATCTGTTTTCGATAGGCAAGAATCTTCTGGGAAAATTTCTCTGGGATGCGCTGGGACAGCTGCTCCTCCAGACTGCCAATCTCATCTTCGATGGTCTGCAGGTACAGCACATCCTCCGCAATCAAGAATTCCAGCAGCAGAAGCAGAAAATGCCGCAGACTGAAACAGCCGCGCACACTCTCTCCCAGCCGCTCCACCAACGCCGAAAGCCGATGCTCATCTCCAACCAGCAGCAGCTGATCCTGCTGAAGCGAAAATCCAAACGCCAGTTCCCTGCCGGAAGCTTCCTGCTTGTTTGGCACCCGAATCGTTCCCTGTATGCTCTCTGCAAACAATTCCACCTTGCAGTAGTGCACCGTCCGCATGCTCCTTTCCAGCATCTGATGATGCGGGCAGTTGTCTAACGCATGCAGCTGTTCGGTGCTCAGCAGGACAATTCGATTGCTTCCTGTCTGTTTTTTGCCTTCCTTTTTGATTCTTCCATCTTCGGTGGACAACAGATATTCCATCATTGTTGTGTCTTACCCTCTTTTTTCTGAGAAATCTCGCACAGCTCCTGCTGTCTTACTCTGATTTCCCGTTCAAACTCCTCATTGGTGAGAAATCGGCTGCTCTCCAAAAAAAGCTGGTATCGAAACCAGAGGGACTCCTTCTTTTGCGGAAAGAGCACTTTTCTGCCGCCTATCTCCATTCCCTTCAGACGGCGACGGCAGACCAGGTCGTCTAGCACCGCCAGATAAAGGCAGCGCTTGTGGTATTCTTCTCCCCAGCGGCGATTTTTGTATCCCAGCACACACAGCAAAATTCCCGACAAAACACCCATGGCCGCTGTAAAAATCCATCGTCCTCTATTCATCGGGCTGCTCCACCTTCAAACGAAACACATTGATGACGTCTGCATCGGGACAGCAGAAGCGGATGTCCCCTGCCTTGGAGAGCGGCAGTGTTCCTCCGTAGCGCAGAATATCTACATAAGGAAAGGCGACGTGTGCTGCCATCGGACACAGCTCTCCGCGCTGGGTGTCAAAATCAAAGCAGTCTCCTATCTTGTGTCCGTGGTGGCAGCCGCACTTGCCCAGCCGATCCACCAGCTCCAGTGTAATTTTCGGTTTGTTCATCTCGCCGCACCTTCCTTTATCTTTTTATTTATCTTTCCAGCAGGCAGATATTTTCACAGTGCGCCGTCTGCGGGAACATATCCACCGGCTGAATCTCTTTGACTTGATAACCTCCGGCACACAGCACCTTCAGATCCCGTTTCTGGGTCTGCGGGTTGCAGGAGATATAAACAACCTTCTTCGGCTTCAGACGGCAGACCGACTGCAAAAATGCCTCGTCACTTCCGCTGCGCGGCGGGTCCATCAGCACCACATCCACCGTTTCTTCCCGCGCTGCCATCTCGGTCATAAAGCGGCCGGCATCGTCGCAGTAAAAGCGGACATTCTTCACGCCGTTGCGCTTTGCATTGTCGATGGCGTCGTGCACCGCGTCGCGGTTAAGCTCCACGCCGATGACCTCTTTTGCCTTGTCCGCTGCAATCAGCGAGATGGTACCGATGCCGCAGTAGGCATCCAGCACCTTTTCCCGTCCGCTTAATCCTGCCATCTGCAAGGCTCTGGTGTACAACACCTCAGTCTGGACAGGGTTGACCTGATAAAACGACTTGGAGGAGATGCGGAATGTCTTGCCGCACAGTGTATCCTCAATCCATCCCTTGCCGTACAGCACCCGCTCCTGTTCTCCCAGCACCATGCTGGTGTGACGTGGATTGCAGTTCATCACGATGGTGGTAATCTCGGGATGTTTTTCCCGCAGAAGGGAAACAAATCTGCTGCGCGCCGGAAAGACCATCGAGGCAGTGACCAGCACCACCATGATCTGTCCGCTCTGGAATCCGCGCCGGATGAGCACATGGCGCAGCAGACCATTTTCGCTGTCCTCGTCGTAGGGCATCAGCTTACATTCCTTCATGATCTGACGGATGGAGCGGACAATCTCATCCGCCTTTTCGTCCTGAATCGCACAGTGGTCCACCGCTACGACGCGATGGCTGTTTTCCTCATAAATGCCAGCGATGATCTGTCGCTTTGCATTGAGTGAGAAGGTCGCGTGGCTCTTATTGCGGTAGCGCCAAGGATCCTGCATTCCCAGAATCTGATAAAATTTTGCTCCGGCGTCGAGATGCTCCTTCATCAGGCGCTCGACCTGACGCTGCTTCTGCATCAGCTGCCCATCATAGGACAGATGCTGCAAACGGCAGCCGCCGCACAGATAAAATACTGGACATTTCGGCGACACGCGGTCGGGCGAGGCTTTCTGCACCCGCACAAGCTTTGCATGGCTTCTGCGTCTGCCCGATACCGCCACCGTCACCAGCTCCCCTGGCAGCACTCCGTCCACCGCCAGCTTCTGTCCCTGGATACGGATAATGCCGCGGCCTTCCTCGTCCAGATAGGAACATTCTGCGCTGTATTCTCCCTCGGGCAGCGCTTCCTCCTGATCTGCCAGCTCCCATCCGTCCCCAAACGGATGTTTTTTCTTCTGCGGCTGACCCTTTTTCTTCTGCTGTGCCTGTACATAGAAGGGCTGGTTTCTCTCCCCTGGCAGACGGTGATTGCCTGCCAGACGGTCCTTCTTCAGTGGTTTTTTCTTTGCCACGTCGTTCACTCCTCCTGTTGATTCTCGATCATTTCCCTCATTATACCATAAATCGCCCCGATAGAAAGTCCGGCGGCACAAAGTTTTGCACCAAATCTGTGTTTTTTCATAAGATAACAGTACGAAACCTTCAATCCATCTTTACGGAGGTCCTGTTTATGAACAAACTTTCCGAACATACCGTCTTTGGCGTTGTCGGCGGCGACCTGCGGCAGGCCGCCCTTGCAAACTTTCTGCTTCGGCAGGGGTATGAGGTGCACGCCTTCTTTCTGGATCAGCAGCCGCTGCTCGACCGGCAGTACATCAGCAGCGATCCTGCCGGACTTGGCTGCTGCGATGTCGTCGTCTTTCCTCTGCCTGTCTCCGATGAGAACGGCGCGCTCAATGCTCCGCTGTACAGCGGCAGCATCCCACTGTCCGACTGCCTGAACTGCTGCCGCTCCGACGCTTTCCTGCTGGGCGGTAAAATTTCCGATCGGGACCGGCTCACCGCGCAGGAGGCAGGTCACCGGATGTCCGACTACCTGACTCGCGAGGAGATGGCGGTGCTCAACGCCGTCCCGACCGCCGAAGGCGCCGTAGGAATTGCTCTGTCCGAACGCGCCAGCACTCTGTGGGAAAGCCATTGTCTGATCACCGGCTTTGGCCGCTGTGGAAAGGCGCTGGCGCTGCTGCTCAAAGGCTTTGGCGCCCACGTCACAGTAGCTGCCCGCTCCGCCGGAGAGCTTGCCTTTGCCCGCACATTGGGGCTAAACACGATCAGTCTTTCCAAAGTGGACAGTATTTTGCCCGAACAGGAAATCATCTTTAACACCATCCCTTCCCCTGTTCTGGGAGAAAAGTCCTTACAGCTGGTGGCAGAGGACTGTCTGCTCATCGACCTTGCCTCCCGTCCAGGCGGCATCGACTTTGCTGCCGCCGGACAGCTGGGACGCAAGACCATCTGGGCGCTGTCGCTGCCTGGCAAGGTATCTCCCATCACAGCTGGGAACATCATCTGCGACACCGTAATAAATATGATAACAGAAAGAGGTGATCTCATTGAAAACAACTGAAACTTCCGAAACTCCTATCCGCATCGGTTTTGCACTGACCGGCTCGTTCTGCACCTTCTCCCAGGTCATCGACCAGCTGGAACAGCTTGCAAACCATCCAGGCTGGGAAATCTTCCCAATCATGTCTCCCAACGCCTACGAAACCGACACCCGCTTTGGTCTTGCCAAGGATTTCCGCGCCCGCATCCAGTCGATCTGCGGCCACGAGATCTGGCACACCATCTTTGAAACCGAGCCCATCGGCCCGAAAAAGCTGTTGGATGTGCTGGTCGTCGCTCCCTGCACCGGCAATACCCTTGGAAAGCTGGCAAACGGTATCAGCGACACCAGCGTGACGCTGGCAGTCAAAGCCCATCTGCGCAACGCCCGTCCGGTCGTGCTGGCAGTATCCACCAACGATGCACTGGCAAACTCCGCCAAAAATATCGGCACCCTATTTAACAGCAAACATATTTTCTTCGTCCCGATGGCACAGGACAACGCCACCGCAAAACCGACTTCGATTGTCGCCGACTTTACAAAGCTGGAGCCTGCCATCGAATCCGCTCTGCAAAACCGTCAGATGCAGCCTGTGATGCTCTAAAGATACTCCTTCCTCTCTTCCTCCTTCCGTTTACAGGCATATCCTCTGTTCCGAATACATATTGTGTACTACTTCGGTTTGCCCAACAGAAAGGATGTGACCTGTGTTTGCAAAATGGTTTGTCTGTAAAGCGTCTGTCTGTTATTCTGTGCGTTTTTGCACTGTGCTTTTCGCTCTCTTTTCCTGTGCGTGCCGTTTCGCTCTCTGAGGTATCGCTGGAAGAGTGGCCGGTCTATGAAAACAGGGAGGTCACTGCCGATGCCTTCATCGTCATGGAAGCCAGCACCGGTCGGGTGCTGATGGGAAAAAACATCCACGAGCATCTTGCGATGGCAAGCACCACCAAGATCATCGGCGCCATGATGGTGCTCGAGCAGCCCAATCTGGACGAATACTTCACGGTGGATGCCCAGGCCATTCAGGTGGAAGGCTCCTCGATGGGATTGCAGGAGGGAGATCAGGTGTCCCTGTATGCACTGGCCTGCGGGATGCTGCTGCCCTCCGGCAATGATGCTGCCAATGCAGCTGGTGTGAGGCTGTACGGCAGCATCGAAGGCTTTGTGGAGGCGATGAATCAGCGCGCGCAGGAACTGGGACTCTCTGACACGCACTACGTCACCGCCTGCGGTCTGGATGCGCCCGACCACTATTCCAGCGCGTTTGATCTGGCAAAGCTCACCCGAAATGCCCTGCAAAACGAGGACTTTGCCTACATCTGCGCCCAATCCAAAATGCAGGTGCGCTTTGGAAACCCTCCCTATGACCGGTGGCTTTCCAACTATAACCGGCTGCTCGAACTGTACCCAGACTGCATCGGAGTCAAAACCGGCTTCACCGACGACGCAGGACGGTGCCTTGTCTCGGCCGCTGAACGCGACGGCATGACGCTTATCTGTGTCACGCTGGATGCCAGCGACGACTGGAACCTGCACGCCTCCCTCTACGACGAATGCTTTGTCAGCTATTCCATGCAGCCATTACCCTCGACGCCTGCCAGCATCACGATGATCGACCCTGAAGGCGGTGAATCCGAGCTGATGCTGCAGCCGGCATGGAAGGTTTCGGTGCCGCTCAAAGCCGGTGAATCTGCCCGTCTTGACTACACCATCCTTTCAGAGCCTTTTACCTATGCGCCCGCTTCTGCCGGTCAGGTCTATGCACAGGCGATGTATCTGCTGGATAACCGTCCCCTGTGTCAAATTCCTTTGATCTGTGCTGACAGTACATAAAAAATCCGTCCAACTTTTGATTGGACGGATTTTTTTATGACCTATTTTAAGAAGCTCGAATACAGCTCTCCCTTTTTAAATCCGGTCTGGCGCGCCACATCCTTGGCTGCCATCGACAGCGGCTGGCCTTTGTCCACCAGCGACTGCACCATCTGCAGGGCCTCCTCAAAGCTGAAGGTCTGTTCCTCCTGCTGCATTCCCTCGACAACCAGCACAAATTCGCCGCGCGGTTCCTTCTGTTCATACAGCTGTACCGCCTGAGAAAGGGTGGTTCGCACGACCTCCTCATAGATTTTGGTCAGCTCTCGCGCCAGCGTGATTTTGCGATCTCCCAGCACCTCATACATGGCAGCCAGAGTATCGCACAGCTTGTGCGGCGCTTCATAAAAGATGATGGTGCGCCGCTCGTTTTTCAGCTCCTGCAGCCGCTCCTTCTTCTGGTTTTTCTGCGGCTGCAAAAAGCCCTCAAAGACAAAGCGATCGGTCGAAAGTCCCGACACTGCCAGCGCCGAGATGGCTGCACTCGGGCCTGGTACCACCCGTACCTCCACACCGTTTTCGGCGCACAGCCGCACCAGATCTTCGCCTGGGTCGGAGATGCACGGCATTCCCGCATCGGTCACGATGGCGCCGTTTTCACCGGAGAGCAACCGCGAGAGAATCTCGCCGCCTTTTTCCCGCGCATTGTGTTCGTGGTAGCTGACCATCGGCTTTTTGATCTCAAAGTGGTTGAGCAGCTTGAGGGTGACGCGGGTGTCCTCCGCCGCAATGAAGTCCACCTCCTGCAGCGTCTTGAGCGCACGGGCAGTCATATCCTCCAGATTGCCAATCGGCGTACCAACCACATATAATCTTCCTGGCATCGTTGTTTCTCGTTCCTCTCTGTTTACTTTAAACGGTATATTTTTTGCAGTTCCTCCGAGAAATCTCCCTGTTCATCCTGAATCAGCAGCGGAGGTTCCACCTTCAAAAAGCGATTGCCGCCCTTTCGTCCCTCCACCAGAAACAGCCAGGGCGCGGTATCTCCGCGCTTTTGCACAAAGCGCACCCGCTTGGGTTCGATCTTTGCGCGGCGCATAGCCTCCATGACATCCAAAAGCCGCTCCGGCCGCTGACAGATACACAGCCGGCCGCCAAACTGCAATAGCTTTGCTGCCGCTGCACAGACATCCTCTATTGAACACATCGTTTCGTGGCGGGCGATGATGTCGCTGCTGCTCTCGCTTAAAATGCCGTGGTTTGCTTTTTTATAGGGAGGATTGCAGGTGACCACGTCAAAGGCGCCAAACGGCAGTTTCTCCTTGAGCTGGGAAAGCTGGGACAAATCGGCCTGCACCGGCACCATCCGTCCCTCCAGTCCTGCTTTTTCCACCGTAAAGCGCAGCTGTTCGATGGCAAGCGGCTGGATGTCCACGCCGTAGGCCTGTTTGGGGCCTTCCTCCCGACTGCGAAACCACAGCAGCGGAATAATACCGCAGCCGGTGCCAAGGTCACACGCCAGATCCTTTCGGCGCACCTTTGCAAAGTCCGACAGCAAAAAGGCATCGGTGCCAAAGCGATGATCCTTGGTCACACAGATTTCCAGCGTATCGGACAGACGTTCCATGGTATATGTAAATTCCGGCATCTTAGAACCTCTGCATCGACGGGCTGACAAAGCCGTCCACCAGCTTGTCCAGATATTCAAACGACTTTCCGGTGCCGATGGCGACGCAGTCGACCGGATTTTCAGCCAATCTGGTCTTGATGTGGGTGCGATTTTCGAGCAGGCGATCCATACCGTGCAGCAGACTGCCGCCGCCGGTCATGGTGATGCCGTTGGTGTGGATATCGCCGACCAGCTCCGGCGGTGTCTTTTCGATGACCTCACGCACTGCAAACACAATCTGTTCGACCTCTTTCATTACGCAGTCGTACAGCATCGAGCGGCTGATTTCCAGGCTGCATGGCAGTCCGGTTGCCAGGTTTCTGCCTTTGATGCGTCCCGAAACATCCTCTTCCGGTGTAAAGCAGGCGCTGGCGACCTCCTGCTTGATCTGGTCAGCCATCTTTTCGCCGATGAGCACGCCGTGGCTTGCGCGGACATAGCGGATGATGGCGTCGTTGATGGCGTCTCCCGCTACCTTGATCGACTTTTTGTTGACGATACCGTTGAGCGACAGCACCGCAATATCGGTGGTTCCGCCGCCGATATCGACAATCAGGTTGCCGTTTGGCTTTTCAATGTCGATCTGTGCACCGATTGCTGCCGCGACCGGTTCCTCAATCAGATAGACCTTGCGCGCACCCGAGGAGATGGCCACGTCGATGACGGCGTTGGACTCCACATTGGTGATACCCGACGGAACGCACATGGCGATTCTCGGTTTCACAAGGCTGTCCTTGCAGGCTTTTTTGATGAAGTATTTGACCATTTCCTCGGTCATCTTGTAGTCGCATACGACGCCCTTGGAGAGAGGGCGAATCGCCTGAATATGCGACGGGGTTTTTCCGATCATGCGGTAGGCTTCTTCGCCGACGCTGATGACCGATTCTGTTTTGTGGTTGACGGCAATGACCGAAGGCTCCTTGAGCACAACGCCCTCGCCGTTGATGTATACAATTACCGTTGCTGTTCCCAAATCAATTCCAATATCCACTCGGCACCATCCTTTGATCTATTTCATTCTGAAATTTAATAACATATCCTTGTCTGTGTACTTCATTATAAAATAGGAAGGCAGCATTTTGCAAGTATTTTTCAAGGAAAGAATGGCTTATTTGCACAAAAAATTGAGCGGCCGCCCTCTATTCCTCCACCTCTCCCAGCAGCATCTCCTTGAGGTTGCTGTACCGCACCGTTTTGCGGTTGTTGGCAATCATCTCGGCGATGGTGTATTCCTGTCCCAGCAAAATCAGCTGGCTCTTTGCCCTGGTCACCGCGGTGTACAGCAGATTGCGGTAGTGCATCTTGCTCTTGTAGCTTGCCAGCGGCATCACCACTGCCTCAAACTCGCTGCCCTGACTCTTGTGGACGGTGATGGCGTAGGCAAGCTCCAGCTCGGGCGCCATCTCGAACAGATACTCTGCCAGACGGTCATCATAGCGGACGACCAGCGTCTTGCTCGGTCGGTCGATCTGCTCGATAAAGCCGATATCCCCGTTGTAGACGCCCATTCCTTCCTCGCCGTTGTCCCGTTTAAAGAGGATGTCGTAGTTATTTTTAATCTGCATCACCTTGTCTCCGACGCGGAACTTGCGCCCGTTGAGTTCAAACTCCGGCTTGTCCTTGTCGGGAGGATTGAGCACCTGCTGCAGGCTCTGGTTGAGGGCATTGGTGCCCACGGCTCCCACACGGGTCGGCACGATGACCTGAATATCGGTCATCGGGGAATAGCCGTAGCTCTTGGGCAGTCGGGTGGACACCAGGTCGATCACCGTCGAGCGAATCTGCGCCGCACTCTCCCGCTTCAAAAAGAAAAAGTCGTTGTCGTGGCGTTTGAGCTGCGGCATCTCTCCGCGCACGATCGCGTGCGCATTGGTGACAATCAGGCTCTGCTGGGCCTGACGGAAGATTTCGGTCAGACGCACCTGCGGCACCTTGCCCGAGTCGATCAGGTCGCGCAGCACATTGCCTGGTCCCACCGAGGGCAGCTGGTCGCTGTCTCCCACCAGAATCAGGCGGCAGTTCATCTTGAGCGCCGCAATCAGCGAGCGCATCAGCGGAACATCCACCATCGACGTTTCGTCCACAATCACCGCATCGACATTGAGCGGGTTTCGCTCGTTGCGCTTAAACTGCAGCGAGGTGGGATTAGCAAAATCCACCTCCAGCAGCCGGTGAATCGTCTTGGCTTCCTTGCCGGTCACCTCACTCATCCGCTTGGCTGCCCGTCCGGTCGGCGCACACAGTGCAACCTTGCTTCCGCTCTCCTCCAGCAGCTCGATGATGGCGTTGATGGTGGTGGTTTTTCCGGTACCAGGGCCTCCGGTCAGGATGAAGATTTGGTGGCACATCGCCTGTTCGATCGCTTCTTTTTGCAAGGCAGCGTAGTGGATGCCATTTTGCTGCTCAAGCTGTTCGATCTTCTCCCTTGCACGGCGGGCACCGTCTCCCTGTGCCTGTATCATCAGGCGGATGCGCGACACAATCATCCGCTCATCGTTTAAGTATTCGGGCAGATAGCAGTAATCCCGTCCGCTGACATCCACCTGTATCAGCTCACGGCGGCGCAGCAGGGCTTCCATTCCTTTTTCCACCATGACCTGACTTTGGCTGAGCAGCGCGGACGCTGTGGGAATCAGCTTGTCCTGCGGCAGACAGGTGTGGCCGTTTTGCAGGTTGTGGCGCAGCACAAACAGGATGGCGGCCTCGATGCGGTAGGAGCTGTCCGGCGGGATATTCAGCGCACGCGCAATGGTCTCGCACTGTTCAAACTCCATCCCGATGTCCTCGGAGCAGAGCAGGTAGGGGTTTTCCTCCACCATCCGCTGTGCCATCGTTCCCCAGCGCTTCCAGATTGCCACCGAGGTGGAGGTGTCGATGCCAAACTGGGACAGGAACAGCATCACACTGCGCATTCCAAACATTCTGGAAAGTTCCTCCCGCAGCTTTTCACATTTTGCCGGCGAAATGCCCTGCACCTGTGACAGACGCTCCGGCTCCTGCTCCAGCACCTTGAGGGTATCGTCGCCAAACTGTGCCACCATCCTCGATGCCAGCACCGGACCGATTCCCTTGATGGCACCGGAGGAAAGATAGCGCAGAATCGCAGAGGCGGTCGCAGGCAGCTTCTGCTGCGCCGCTACTGCCTTAAACTGGGTACCATAGCTTGGGTGGGTGCGGAAGCTTCCCTGCAAAACCAGCACTTCTCCTTCGCCCACCGTTGCAAGTTCTCCCACCACGGTGACAAGTTCTCCGTCCCGATCCAGCTCCAGCACGGCAAAGCCGGTTTCTTCATTTTTATAGACAACCGTTTCCACAGTTCCTGTAATTTCCACCAAATTTTCCTTCTGCATCGTTCCTACCCTTTTTCGTTTCAGTCTACCGTTTAGTATACCTTATCTTCACTTCCTTTGCAAATCTCCTGAAACTCTTTTTGTGTACAGAAAATCAGCCGCGTTCCCTCGCACCACAGCTTGCACAGTCGGGCGCTCTGGGCATCCAGACCGCAGTCAACCACAAATGCCAGCTGGCTTTCCGGACTCCACATGGCAACCTCCTGAAAATATCCCAGAATTTGTTCCACATCGTCAATTTCACCCGACAGCGGCAGTACCGAAAAGATGGAGGGACGCTCCTTGGGCCGGCGAAGCCAGATGGAAAATACCTCTCCCAGCTGTACTGCGCCCAGAATTCCCAGCAGCATCGCCGCAAAACGCAAAAACACTTCCATCGTTGTTTCTCCTTTCTGCAAACAGGTTTTTCTCTTCATTCTATGCAAAACCTGTACTTTTGGTCGCTGCTATCCCCGAAATCTTGTTTGGACACAAAAAAAGTCCGAAGACCTTGATGGGTCTTCGGACTTTTTTCTATCCTAGTTTGCACGCTCAAAGAAGATCGGACAGACCGCATCGGTGGACAACCTCATCCACAGATTGCCGTCCTCATTAAAGTTTGCGCGGTAGGTACGGGTATCCAGCACCTCAAAGCCGACAAACTTGCCGTTTCCAAGATAATCAAACGGCTGGTCCATCAGTCCATAATGCAGCTGCAGATGGCCGTCCTGATAGACAAACTCCATCACGCCGTAGCCTGGGTTATAGTATCTGCCGACAAACTTCTTTGCCTCCTCCTCGAAGAGTGGAACATATTGTTTCTCCTCCTCGGTGTAATCCGGCCCGAGGTTGACGCTGCGCTGATAAGCCTGGATCAGGAAGGAATAGTCCTCGTCCAAATCATCCAGAATCAGATCGCACAGCAGATATTTTAAGCAGTTATAGGCTGGGGTATCCACCGTATTGACCGACAGCGCAAAGGCTGCGTTTTCCTCTGGGAAGAAGCCGACCATCGAGTTAAAGCCGTTGGTCGAGCCGGAATGGAACACGATCGGATGTCCTTTGTATACTGCGGTGATCCAGCCGAGGGCATAGGATTTCTGCAGCTCTGCCGGATGTGCCGAGCGTCCCAGGATGCAGACATTCGGTTTGATGAGCTCTGCAAATCCCTTCAGGCTGATCAGCCGCTGACCATCCAGTTCACCGCCGTTTGCCAGCATCCGAATCCACCGCTCCAGGCTGTCAAGATTGGTGTACAATCCTCCACAAGGGTTGCTTGCCTTGCCGACAACCTCCGGTACACGGTAGAGTTTACCGTCCTTCTGTCCGTAGGGCATCGCGGCGTTTTTGTCCTCGATGGTGTCGATGCCGCGGAAGTACATCTGCATTCCCAGCGGCTTGCCAATGCGTTCCCACAGCAGTTCCTCCCAGGTCTTTCCGGTCAGCTGCTCACACAGATAACCCAATGCCACATACATCTGATTCTGGTAGCTGTACTTCTCGCGGAATCCAAATGCCGGCGGGAAAAAGGCGATGCGGCGCACAAGGTCCGCTCTGTCCTCCCGCACATAGGTGCGCATGACATCGTGGCGGCACAGTCCGGTGCGATGGCAGGCCATATCGCGCGGCGTGACGTGTTCTTCAGCGTACTTATCCATCATCCGAAACTGCGGCATCAGCTCTTTGACCGGTGTATCCCAGGTCATTTTGCCCTCGTCGCACAGCTGTCCTGCCACCATGGTGGTGAATGCCTTGGAGCAGGATGCAATCTGAAACAGTGTCTGGCTGTCCACCGGACGGTCTTTCTCAACGTCTGCCTGTCCAAAGCACTCCTTGAGCAGCACTTTGCCCTCTTTGACCGCCACCAGAATGCCTCCTGCCAGACCATACTGCTGGCGAAGCTGTGCTATCGTTTTCTCCAAAAGTTCCATGAAATATTTCCCTCCCAAAGATTTTTCTTCTATTATAACGCCGTCAGCTCAAAAAAGGAAGTCTGTTTCCGCACTTTTTTACATTAGAATAATCGCAGTTGTTCTGTTTCATACTCTTTGCGGGACAGGGCAATGATCTCCCGCATCTTCCACACAATTCTCGCTTTGCTGCATTCTTCGCAGAAAATCTCCCACAGTTTTTGCTGATTGGGACACAGGCACTGATACTCCTCTCCAAAGTCCAGATACCTTTCCCACACCACCTCAGAATAGTCCCGCAGTTTTGCCAGAAAATATTCCCTCTGACGATCCCGCAGCGTCACTCCAAAATAAGGATAGATAAACTTTGCTCCGCATTCTCCACACCGGCGCACCAGCTGTCGAATCTGTTCTGGCTGGTCCTCCAGAAAGGGAAGCACCGGCATCAGCAGCACGCCTGCAAAAATTCCCTGCCGGGATAATTTTTCCAGCGCAGCAAACCGCTCGGAGGAGGGCGGCGCATGTGGTTCCACCACCCGTGCCAGCTCGTCTTTTGGCGTGGTGATGGTCAGCTTTACGATGGCTGGCGCGTGCTTTGCAATCTCGGTGAGCAGGTCGATGTCCCGCAGAACCAGCGTCGATTTGGTGGCAATGCTCACGCCAAAACGGTACCGGCAGAGCAGCTCCAACATCCCGCGGGTGTACCTTCCCTCTTTTTCCAGCGGATTGTATGGATCGGACATCGAGCCGGTGGCTGCCAGTCCTGTTTTTCGGCAGCGCCGCAGCTCCTCCGCCAGCAGCAAAAGAGCATCTTTTTTCACCCGAACCCGCGAAAAATCCTCGATGCCATAGCAGGCACTGCGGCTGTCACAGTAGATACATCCATGAGGACAGCCTTGATAAAGGTTGATGTTGTAGTCGCTGCCAAACCAGCTACTGTCCTTTTTTCGCTGCAAAATATGTTTTGCTGCTATTTCCTGCATTTTCTCTCCTCCTGGGACGATTTTTGCCTCGCCGTTGTTCAAAACCCGTTCGACCTTATTCCACCTTTTGTCAGAATATGGTATAATAACAGTATAACATACAATTAAGATTGCAAACGATATTTTGGAGAGTGAAATTATGGAACAATCATCCTTTTCTGCGCTGCCGGTCAATCCCAAGATTCTGCAGGCGACCGAAGCGCTGGGATTTCATGAGATGACCGAAATCCAGCAGAAGGCGATTCCTCCGATGCTCGAAGGCAAGGACGTCATCGCCAAAGCCCCGACCGGCACCGGAAAAACCTGTGCCTTTGGCATTCCGCTGATCGAACAGATCGACCCGACACTTTCGCAGATTCAGGCAATTATTCTCGCTCCGACCCGTGAGCTTGCCACTCAGATCTGCGACGATCTGCACAATCTGACCCAATTTCTGCCGGAAGTAAAGACGCTGGTCGTCTACGGCGGCCAGTCGATGGAGCGCCAGAAACAGCTGCTGAAAAAGGGCGCCCACATTTTGGTGGCAACGCCAGGACGTCTGCTTGACCTGATGCACCATCGGGCAGTCAACCTGCAGGGCGTCAAAGCCGCCGTTCTTGACGAGGCGGACAAGATGCTCGACATGGGCTTTTATAAGGATGTGCGCAAGATCCTGGACAGCCTGAAAGGCATGAAACAGATGTGCATGTTCTCGGCGACCATCTCCCGCGAGGTCATGGACATCGGCTGGCTGTACCAGCGCGACCCGGAGGAGATCACCGTCCTGCCGGTACAGGACAGCGAACCGAAGATCGACCAGTACAGCATCCGCTGCATCGGCCGCGAAAAGATTGAAATTATCCTGCGCTTGATGAAGCAGTTTGAGGTCAGCCGCGCCATCGTGTTCTGCAATACCAAATACACCACCGGCATGGTGGCGGAACAGCTGCACGCCAACGGCCTCAATACCGCCTGTCTGCACGGCGATATGCGCCAGTCGGAGCGCAACAAGATCATGGAGCAGTACAAATCCGGCAAGATTGACATTCTGGTTGCCACCGACGTTGCTGCCCGCGGCATTGACGTCAGCGACATTCAGGTGGTCTTTAACTACGATATCACTCCTGACAACGATTCCTACCTGCACCGCATCGGACGAACCGGACGAGCCAAGCGCGAAGGCATCTCCTTTGTGCTGCACTCCAAGGACGAACAGAAGCGACTGGACAGCATTATCCACTACACCCACTCGAACATCATCCCACTGGAGATGGACGGCTGGGGTGTCTTTCAGGAAGTAAAACAGTAAGAAAAAAATCCCTTTGCTCGTCTTGTATATAAGACGAACAAAGGGATTTTTTGATGCAGCTTAATCCTTCTGATTGTGGAAGCCCTTGATGAGCGGGTGATTTTTTGCAAGGCTCATCAAAAAGCCCATTTCGGCAAAGCCGGTATGCAGCCAATAGATTTCATAGCCGTAGTGCGCACTTTCAAAAACAAGCTGGTTTCCCGCATAGAGCGCAAGGGTAAAATAGTTTAAACAACCGTCGCTGCCAACACAGTGTTCGGTGAGCGACGAAAGCATCTCCGGTGTTACTTTTCCGGCAAAAACGACCTCCTTGGTGGTGCTTTCCTGTCTTGCGCCAAACTTTTCTCCAAAAGCGATTCCTTCGCTCTCGTCCTCCCAGCAGCGAAGCTGGAATGAGTCTGCCTTTTCGGCAGCTTTTGCGACCAGCTGCTTCCACCAGTCGTATTCTTCAAACATTTCCTTTCCCGCATCGTTTGTCCGGTGTTCTTCAAATTCCAACGTTAACATGAAAAGACTTCCTTTCTATGCAGCAAAACTCCGGCTTTTTTAGCCGGAGTTTTGCTTATTGATTTATAATCTGTTTGTGCAGATGCTGAATATGGAGAGAGGGCTATTTTATTTATAAAGTTTTACTGTTGGGACGTTGTCCCAAACCCTACTAACTACCACCTTTTGAAAGAAAGGTAGATTGAAAACAAGTTTTCAATCAGGAGTTTGCTCTTTTTGCCCATAAAGGATTGGGCAAAATTGCCTGCGGCAACCGAGCAAAGCTCCGTCGGACGAAAACTTTTGTTTATTTCTCAGGGCAGTCATGATGATACAAGTGCGTGCCGCGTGCTGAATCCACCATCTCGCACAAAACCAAAGCGCGAAACAGCGTGCAGGCTCAGCCTGCTAGGAGCGGATCTGAGCGCCGAGTGCTTCCATGGCGGTCAGAATCTTCTTCATCGCGGAACCAACTTCCTCATCGGTCAGGGTGCGGTCAGCTGCACGCATGGTGATGTTGAAGGCAACGCTCTTCTTGCCTGCTTCAATCTGGCTGCCCTTGTAAACGTCGAACAGCTCAACCTTCTCCAGAATCTTTCCAGCAGCATTCTTGATTGCCTTTTCCATGGTCAGTACCGGCAGACTGTCGTCGCACAGCAGAGCCAGGTCACGGGTGGAAGCTGGGAACTTCGGCATTGGCTGATAGCTCTTGTCGGTCTTCATCATGGCAAACAGCTTTCTCATGTTGAGTTTGCCGGTGTAGACGCGGGTGTTGATGTCATAGTTCTGGCAAACCAGCGGATGAACCTCGCCGATGACGCCAAATTCCTCGCCGTCCTTGGACAGAACTGCACAGCGTCCCGGATGGAAGGTCGGATTGTCGCTGCAGGCAGCAACATCGTAATCCTCGATGCCCAGCACTTCCAGCAGGTTTTCTACCACACCTTTGAGGGTGAAGAAATCTTTGTCCTCGCCGTACATGCCCAGTACCAGGTTTGGAACCTCATCCGGCAGCAGTTCGCCTTCGACCGGAATGTATTCGTTTCCGATTTCATACAGCGAAACAGCGCCGTTGCGGTTGTTGTAGTTCTTGGAGAGAATGTCCATCATCGAAGGGATGGCGTTGGTTCTCATGATGCTGGTGTCCTCGCCCAGAGGATTGAGGATGACAACCGAGTTGCGCTTTGGATCGTCCTTTGGCAGACGGATCCTGTCATACTGTTTCGGGCTGACAAAGGAGTAGGTCATGATCTCGTACAGTCCCTGTGCCAGCATGGT
>NZ_CALXIN010000025.1 GCF_944388365.1 uncultured Negativibacillus sp.
TTGTTTTCATTGCCCCCGAGAATGTCGCTTTGCTCCATTCTCCCAACCATCATCTTTTCTGCTCAAAACAGGCTTTGTTTTCATTGCCCCCGAGAATGTCGCTTTGCTCCATTCTCCCAACCATCATCTTTTCTGCTCAAAACAGGCTTTGCTTTCATTGACCCTAGTATCGTCTTTGCGCCGTAGGCAAACACTTTTCTTTTGGCTCCATCTTTTCTTTTAGTAAAGACATTGCCGCGAGCTGAAAACTTCCGTTCACCACAAAGCCGATACGCGAGGGCAATGTTTTGCTTTCTACTCAAAACTGGTTTTGCTTTCATTGCCCCTGAGAATGTCGCTTCGCTCCATTCTCCCAACTATCGTCTTGCGCCGTAGGCAAACACTTTTCTTTTGGCTCCACCTTTTCTTTCAGTAAAGATGGGTTCGCGAGATCAAAACTTCCGTTCACCACAAAGCCAATTCGCGAAACACTTTTCTTTTGGCTCCACCTTTTCTTTTAGCAAAGAAAAGGTGGACTAGAATTCGCCTTTCATATCAATGCTTGCAAAATCGCTCAGCGGCAGCTTGACCGGCTTGCCTTCCTTCTGGCTCTTGTAGATCGCCAGTACCATTTCCAGCGCGTTTCTGCCTGCGTAAGCATCGACATATGGCTTGCGGTCGTGCTCAATGGCGTCGATAACATCGGCGTACAGGCTGGTGTGACCGTTGCCGTAAACGTTGCTGGTCGCTTCCTGAAGACCCTTGTTCTTCTGGTCCTCCTCACCTTCGTCTGCAAAATCCCAGACGTCGATGTTGTTGGTGGATTTGCCGCCCAGCTTGACAGTACCGTTCTCACCAAAGAGGTAGAGGGTCTCCTCCAGGTTCTTCGGATAAACGTTGGTGGTGCCTTCGACAGTAGCAACTGCGCCGTTTTTGAACTTGACGACTGCCATGCCGATGTCCTCTGCTTCCAGGTAGTGATGGAACTGCTGTCTGGTGACACCGTAAACTTCGTCAACCTCGCCGCCCATCATCCAGCGCAGCAGGTCGATGCCGTGGATACACTGGTTCATCAGTGCGCCGCCGTCCTGTGCCCAGGTGCCTCTCCATTTTGCCTGGTCGTAGTAGTCGCGGTTGCGGTTCCAGCGAACGTGGATCGAACCGTGAGAAAGCTTGCCGAAGCGTCCTGCTTCCAGCGCTTTTCTCATCTGCTGAACCGCTACGTTGAATCGGTTCTGATGGCAGGCCGAAACCTTGACGCCCTTTTCCTCGCTGCGGCGGATAATCTCGTTTGCGTCCGCCATGCTCATCGCCATCGGTTTTTCGATGATAACATTGACGCCGTGGTCGATGCAGTACAGCGCAATCTCAGCGTGAACGCCGCTTTCGGTGGCGATGCCGACCAGCTGCGGCTGTTCCTTTTCGATCATCTCTTTGTAGTCGGTATAGCGGTGGATGGAAGGATCGTTGTTCAGCTCATGTTTTGCCAGCAGATTTTCCATCTGCTCCGGCACAACATCGCAGACTGCTGCAAATTCCAGGTGATTGTTGAGCACCGCCTTGACATGGTTGGTTGCAATTCTTCCACAGCCAATTAAAGCATATTTCATCCTGATATTCCTCCTTGCAGGCCCAGCCTGCTTGTGTTTTTCTCAAACGAGAACCGCGTTCGCACCAAAACGGAGCACGAGGGTTCATCTGCCTGCATTGCAGGCAAGGTACTGACGTACCGCAGCAATCGAAACTGCGAACGACAGATTGTCGCTCCTCTACCTATGCTTATTTCATTTTTATTAAGTGACACAGGGGCGTTGCCCCCGTACCCCTATGAGCTTTTTGTAAAAAGCTCAAGCAAAAACTTTTTTTCGCCCCTATGTCACTTATTTTTCGCAGCAGGCGAGCACTTTTCTTTTAGCAAAGAAAAGGTGGAAAACGATTACAGAACTTCGATATTCTCACGGTTTGCGATGTTCTTCATTGCATTCTTGGTATCGAAGATCAGTGCTGCATTCTTCTGTACCATGTCATAATCAATGTTGGTGTGTGCAGTGGTAATCATGACAAGGTCTGCTGCTTTGAGGACGTCCTCGGTCAGTGCAGGAATGCTCTGACGAACCTGTCCGTTATGTTTGTATTCTTTGACCCATGGATCGAAGAAGGTAACCTCTGCACCCTCGCGCTCCAGTACGTCAATGACCTTCAGCGCTGGGCTCTCACGGTAGTCGTCGATGTCCTGTTTGTATGCAACACCCAGAACCAGTACCTTGGAGCCGTTCATTGCCTTTTTCACCTTGTTGAGCAGCTTTGCAGCGCGGTCAACACAGTATTCCGGCATCTTATCGTTGATCATCATCGAGCTTTCGATCATGGATGTATGGAATCCGTACTCTCTTGCTTTCCAGGAGAGGTAGTATGGGTCGAGCGGGATGCAGTGACCGCCAAGACCTGGACCTGGATAGAATGCCTGGAAGCCGTATGGTTTTGTCTTTGCAGCGTCAACAACTTCCCACATGCTGATGCCCATCTCGTTGCACAGCATTGCCAGCTCGTTGACCAGACCGATGTTGATGTTGCGGTAGGTGTTCTCCAGAATCTTTTCCATCTCAGCAACTGCTGGGCAGGATACCTCGTAAACTTCGCCTTCCAGAACTGCACGGTACATTGCAGCAATTACCTCGGTAGCGTCCTTGCCGATTGCGCCAACAACCTTTGGAGTGTTCTTGGTCTTGTAGATGAGGTTTCCTGGATCGACACGTTCCGGAGAGAAGCCGAGGTAGAAGTCCTCGCCGCATTTGAGGCCGGAGCCGTTTTCGAGGATTGGTTTAATCAGTTCTTCGGTGGTGCCTGGGTAGGTGGTGGACTCCAGAACAACCATGGTTCCCTTCTTCAGGTATTTGGATACCGAGGTAGCAGAGTCGCGGACATAGCTGATATCCGGCTGCTGGTGTGCATCCAGTGGAGTCGGAACACAGATTGCGATAAAGTCAACGTCCTTGACAAAGCTGAAGTCGGTGGTTGCAGAGAGCATGCCGCTCTTTACAATCTCGGCCAAGTCGCTGTCCACAACGTCGCCGATGTAGTTATGGCCTGCATTGACCATCTCTACCTTCTGCTGCTGAACGTCAAAACCGATGGTTTTGAAGCCGGCTTTTGCCTTTTCAACAGCCAGCGGCAGACCAACATAACCCAGACCAACAACTCCGACAACAATTTCCTTATTTTCTATTTTGCGGAGCAATTCATTTTTCATCATGGTTCATCTCTCCAATCTGTTTTTGCATATATTTCTTAAATGAATGTTCATTATAAGCCCTGACAAGAAGTAGACGACAATCAGAGCGATTGCCGCGCCGTAGATACCCAGCAGGCTGACCGCAGCAATGTCGATCACCGCATGGACGACTACAAACACAATGTTGATTTTCAGATTAAATTTTTCCTCGCCGGTCACCGCCAGGATGTTGCCCGAGATTCCTCGGAACACCGCCTGAATCCACGATGCCACCAGGAACATCCGCACCAGACTGACCGCTCCCATATACTCCGGTCCTGCAAAGATAAACAGGTAGAGCTTGGCGAAAATAAACAGTCCCAGGTGGAACAGCGTCATCACTGTGCCGTTGATGACAAACAGCTTTTTGTAATTTTCCCAGATCCATTGCTTGTCTTTGATATGCTGGATAAAGTACGGCAGGATGAATACCAGCAGCGCCTCCAGCAAAAACAGCGAGATGGACAGGATGTTTGCTGCCACACGGTACTCCGCCAGCAGCTCCTCGTCCTTGAGCAGCTGTCCGACGATGAACGTTTCGTTGTAGCTCATCACCGTCGAGGTCGCCGAAGCGGTGAGCATAACAATGCCAAAGCGGATGATCGTCTTGATTTCATGCCAATCCAGCTTGATGGCCTTGACCTTCATCATCGGCAGGTCGCGGATGAGCAGGTATCCCATCAGCACACAGAGTGCCATCGACAGATATTTTCCAATCATGACGCCGGTGACGCCCCACAGCACTGCAAAGACAATCTGGAAGATCATCAGCAGGAACGAATAGGTGAAGTTATAAACCGAATAGCGCTGATTTTGGAAAGTTGCCCGCAGCAGCAGCTGAATATCGGTAAACAAAAAGTAGAAGATCGGCAGACAGGACGAAATCACCAGCTGAAAGCGCGCTCCCTCATACGGAAACGGAATGACCAGAAAGGCCGCCGTTGTCAGCACAATCAGAAAAACATCCGCAAAGATACCGATTTTTAAGGAGGCAACAAAGTACCCTTTTTTCTCCTCATCGCTGCCCTGCTGCGCACAAAAGCGCAGGGTGGCATTGGTGATGCCGATGCCGTTAAAGAGCATCACATAGTTTCGGATATTTTCTACATAGGTGAGCAGTCCATAGTCAGCCTTGGAAAGAAAACGCGGCAGAAAAAACACCGAAACAAAGCCCGCGATTTTTGCCAGCGTGGAACCGGCAATGATGTGGAAAAATCCCCTTTTGTGCAGGGTTTTGATTCCTTCCCACAGCTTGTCCCAAAGCTCAGAAAGCTTCTGCTTGTTCATGCGTTCTCCTTTCTCAGGCGAAGATAGCGCGACGAAACCGCCGGCTGTTTTTCTTTCGCTGTTCTTTCTCCCGTCAAAATCAACAGCGATGGAACCGTCAGGAACAGTGTTTCAATCAAAGGTTCATTGTATCCGGCATTGACGGTGATCTGCGCATAGTACAGCACAAAGACCACCAGATATAAAAATCGTCCGCGGCGGTCCAGCCGTTTTTCGATTCTGGCAAAGTTTGTAATCAGGATGCTGTGGAACAGAATGCTTCCCACCAGACCATAGTAGGCAAGGTAGTCGCACACAATCGAGTGTCCGCCCACAATCTCCCGCGGGTTTTCTGCATTTTTGAGGATCAAATCTCCTACACCAAACAGAGGAGAGGTCAAAAAGGTTTTGAGCGAGGTGGTATACAGGTCGATTCTGGTTCCCGCATCGCTTCCCTCGGTGATACCGCTGCCGCTCAAGAGGTTGCCGACCTCGATAAAACGAAGCTGCATCTTCAGGCTGTCGGTATTCTCCGCAATAAAGTAGAAAATACGGTACAGATTTGGCACCACCACCAGTGCCGCCAGACAGCACGCCAGCAAGATGGCTGTCGTAGGTCCGCCATGTTTGGGCAGCCGGCAGAGCACCAGCAGCGAAAACGCAAAGACAAACAAAATCGCAAACGAGTAGTTGCTCATTACGATGACCAGCAGTCCCAGCAGAACGACCAATCCCCAGCCGATCGTTTCAAACAGCTTGGGACGGTAGTACCAGATGATGCCTACCACCGCCACGGTGAACATGGTCAGCGAATAGATGTGCTGGTATCCTCCCGTGATTGGACTTGCCAGCGGTCCGGTCACCTCAGGGTCACCGTTTGCAAGCAGTCGGGAAACATCGGGATTTTGCCGCAGTGCAAACACCGTGCCGACGTTAATCAGCAGGAAGTAGGCGACCACCGCAAAGGTCAGCAGCTTGAGCGCAAACCGATCCTCCCTTGAATAGTAGAACCAGAACATCAGATAGAAAATCGGCATCAACAGATGATGGAACGGAAATTCCACATGGCCCATGACCGCATAAACTGCCAGCAGCACCGGCCATCCAAAGCTTAGCAGCATCGCCGGATGCAGCACCGTTTTCCAGAACAGCTGCCACTCGGAAATCATGGCAAATCCTGCCCACAGCACAACCACTCCGGCGTACATCACCCAGTTATACATAAACGACTCCGGATTGATGCCCCACAGCAGCACAAACAGCGCACACAGCTCCCTTGGGAGATGCAGAAAGGAAAATCCCTTATTCTGGCGAATATACTTTGATTCTTCCACTGCCGGCAGCACCTCCCCTTTGTACAACAAAATTTTATGATTCATGACTTTTTTCCATTATAGCACACTTGCTATGTAAACGTCCCTGTTTTTAGGCAAAAGCCTTTTCCAATTCCCGTTTTTCTGCACCGATCAGCTGCTGATACTCCTGCATCAGTCGGGATGCGACCGCCTGAGAGGAATAGTTTTCCCGAATCTGCGCCGCGATCGCCGCGCGATTATAGCTGCCGTCGTTGCAGTACATGGTGAGCATCGCACTGGAAAGTGCATCCACATCGTCCGGCTCCACCATCATGCCGTTGTGGTCATTGACAAAGCACTCCGGACCTCCGCAGCGGGTCGCAATGACCGGAACGCCGCAGGACAGCGCCTCCAGATAGGAAACGCCAAACGTCTCGGACACCGATGCCAGCACAAAGCAGTCGGAATCGCTGAGCCGCTGTGCGATCTCCTCGCGCGGACGAAGCCCCAGCATCTGAATGCGTTCCTCCATGCCAAGGTCGTGAATAAGCTTACGAAGCACGCCTTCCTCCTCGCCCTGTCCGCAGATGGTCAGACGCACCTTCGGACACTCGGCAAAAGCTTTTGCAAAGGCTTTAATCAGCACATCCATGCGCTTGATTTTGCGCAGGTTTCCACAGCTGAGGAAGGAAAACTCGCCGCCTTCCTCCTCCATCTCGACCTCCTCACGCAGCGCACGCTGACGCTCGTGGTGGTCGCTGTAACAAAACAGCTCGGTGTCCACCATATCCGGTATCCACTCTACATGACGTTTGCTGTGCTCCTCCATGTGCTGTGCCAGCGCCGGACTGACCGCGATCAGGCGGTCCGCCGCCGCAAATGCCGTTTTCACCGCACCGGCGATGTCCTTTGGCAGCCGCTCCTGATTGACCAGCGAGGAATGCTCGGTGACTACCAGCGGAAAATGCTCTTTCTCCTTGAGCTTTGCCGCCAGATAGGCATAGTCGGTAAAGTGTGCATGAAGAACATCCGGTCTGCCAAATTCCCGCACAGCACGGTTGTACAGCCGCTGCAGCGCCCATTCTCCGATGGGATAGAAAATCTTCTTTGGAAGATTTCCCAGCGGCACACTGAGCACCCGCACCGATACGCCGTCGCGCTCGTACGACTGGAAGCCCCAGCGTCTGGTGCGGCGGATGGAACGCAGATCCAATGCCAGAAAGACCACCTTGCAGCCGGCCTCTGCCAGCGCCCGCGCCTGGTCAAACTCAAAAACTCCGTTTGTCGAATAACGCGGGGTAGGTACCCCTCTGGATAAAATATACGTAAGCATAATGACTCCTTCTAAGCCAAACCTTTCTCTTTTGCAAGCTCTGCATACAGAGCAAACAGTTTTTCCTGCTCAATACCCCAGTTATATTTGTTCAAAACCGCTCTGCGGCCATTTTCTCCCATCTGTTTTGCGGCATCCGCATCGCCCAGAACCGTTTGAATCGCTTTGGCAATCGCCTGCACATCCGCCGGATCGACAGTGACACCAAAGCCATCCTCCTGCACCGAACGGCGCATGAACGGATAATCCGAGACCACCACCGGCAGTCCTGCCGCCATATATTCATATACCTTGGTCGGGAAGTTATCCAGGCTTGCATACTGTCCCACATTGAGGATAGTGGACATGCCGGCGCTGGAACGCGCATACACCTGTGCCAATTCCTGTCGTCCCAGGTAGCCAAGATACTCCACGCAGCGGTACTCCGGCATCGCTTCCAACTCCCTCTGGTAGCTGTCGCTGGAATACTTTCCTGCCAGAATCAGCTTGACGCCGGCAAGATCCGCCGCCCGAATCAGATGGGTGATGCCCCTCTGATAGGTAAGGCTTCCGGTGCAGCAGACAGTCTTTCCGTCCTTCTGAGCAGTACACTCCTCAGGGGAAAGCATCTCCTCGAGCATGACCGCATTGGAGATGATAACGGTTCGTTTGGCGCGGCCTGCAAAGATGTCCACTCCGTTTTTGGTACAGGGGAACAGCACCGCATCCAGCTGTCTGACCACATGGGTTTCGTAGCTTTTATATACCCCAGAAATGATTCTGCGCAGAAAGGCAGGAATCCACTCCTTCTCCATGATCTGGGTCGGATAGTCCTCGTGGCTGTCAAAAATTACCTTTTTGCCCTTCTTTGCAAGCTTCAGTCCGTAGGGCAGCAGCTCAGGGTCGTGGAATTCATAGATGTCCGCGTCCTCCTCCAGCGCCTTCTGGTAGACCGCCTTGGCGCCAAACAGCATCCTTTTGAGTCTCGAGGAGCTGTCCACCGGCACCTGTACGACCTTTGCACCCTTTTCGACGCTTTCTCCCACCGACTGCGCATCCTTTGCCTTGACCACAAAGGTGACGTCATACCCTGCCTTTGCCAGCGAAGCACACTGTTTGTGAAAGATACGGGTATCGTTGGGCGCGTGGGCGCTGGAAAAATGGCAAACCTTGGTCATATCTTCTTCCTTCCAATCAGTTATATATTTCTTATAAAATACAATTTGTTGATTACTGCATTGCTTTGTTCAGGATTCCCAGCAGCTTTTCGCTGAGCGCACGATAGTCATACTGCTCGGCAGCATGGCGTGCATTGCGGCAGATCTGCTGATACTCCTCCTTTGGCATCTGTGCAAAGCGCAGCACCTCTTTGCACATCGCCTCGGTATCCTGGGTAGGAAGTGTAATTCCTGCGTGATACCGCTCGATCAGGTCATAGCTGACCGTCAGGTCGGACAGCACCGGACGCGCACTTGCAAAGTAGTCAAACTGCTTGTTGAGGCTGCATCCAAAGCGCATGATTCCGGTCTGCTTGACGTGGTTGAGGTTGAGGTCGGAGCGCGAGAGGATGAACGGAACATACTTTTTCTCCACCTTGCCAGGGAAGCGGATGTTGTCCAGCCCCTTCTCCTTGCACTGTTGGATGAGCTCCTCGCGCTCGGTACCGTCGCCGTACAGCAGGAAACGGATGTTGTCCTGCCCGTGCTGCTTCATATATTCCGCCATCTCGACCACCTTACTCAGGTTGTTGACCAGGCGGATCGAGCCGGTGTAGACCACCTTGAAGGTGCTGTCGTCGAGCAGATCAGGATCGTCCAGCTTGTACTGCTCACGGTTATGGTCAAATTCCTCCAGATCGACGCCGTTGTTGAGGTTCTCGATTTTATCCAAAGGAACTGCCTTTTCCCAGCCTTTTTCGCGGATGTAGTCCTTGCCGCCTTCCATGGTAAAGATCAGGCGATCGGCATGTTTGTACAGCCACTTTTCCAGCTGGTACAGCACCAGAATAATCGGATTTTTGCGGGACATTCCCTTGTATTCGACGATCGACTCCGGCCAGATGTCGCGCACCTCGACCACACACGGCACCTTCAGCCTGCGTGCGGCAATCAGCGCCGAGCCTGCTGCAAAGATAGTCGGTGCAGAGGTGTAGATGACGTCCGGTTTCTCTCCATTTTTGACGAATTTCTTTACTGCCTGTTGAATTCGCAGTGGAAATTCCAGCATATTATAAATTCTGGACAGACCGTTGCCGGTATAATCCCTTGTTTTCAGGAAGGTATACGGCAC
The DNA here is from genome assembly GCF_944388365.1 of uncultured Negativibacillus sp. Taxonomy (GTDB): domain Bacteria; phylum Bacillota; class Clostridia; order Oscillospirales; family Ruminococcaceae; genus Negativibacillus. The sequence continues at coordinate 9,413 of NZ_CALXIN010000025.1, forward strand.
ACCGTCCATCGTTTCTTCTTTGTAAAGCGATCCGTCGCGGATCATATTGATATTGGTATTGTGGATCTCACTGGCGGTAAAGATGCGGACCTCGTGTCCCATCTGATGCAGATACTTGGAAAAATAGTAGTGGCGCACCAGTCCACCCATCGACGGTGGAATTGCATAATGATTGATGATCCAAACCCTCATAAATCTCCTCTGCCCTTCTTCTCTTGAACTAGTGCAGCACTGCCAGCACCGTATCCAGCATGGTTTTCAGCTCTCCCCAGAACGAAAACTCCATCAGACTCTGCAGATTATACTCCATCTTGCCAGGCAGCACCTGCTGCACATAGGTTTCGTCGGCATTTTCAGCCGCACTCAGCAGCCGATCCTCGTCTTTATAAAGGATGGAGGCCTGCGAAGTCACTCCCGCCGGCAGCAGGAGCGTCGCCATCATCTGCGGCGTATAGCGCGCCACATACTTTGGCACCTCTGGTCGGGTACCGACAAAGCTCATCTCGCCGCGCAGGATGTTTAACAGCTGCGGCAGCTCGTCGAGGCGGCAGCGGCGGAGCAGATGCCCCATTCTGGTGATGCGGCTGTCGCCTGCGACGGTGACCTGCGTACCCAGCTGCGGCGCATTCTGCACCATGGTGCGGAACTTAAAGATGCGAAACTCTTTTCCGTACTGGGTGACACGCACCTGACGAAACATGACCGTTCCAGGCGAATCCAGCTTGATGGCGATGGCAAGCACCAGCATCACCGGCGACAATACCACCAACAAAACAGCCGACAGGAGAAAATCAAAGATTCGTTTGCAGACAAGCTGTCCTTTTTTGCGGGACAAGGCGTCATAATACGGGCGCACGCTGTCGTTTTGCAGCGACGGTGGAAGCTGCTCCCATGGTTTCAGCAAAACCGTTCACCTATCCCTTCAAGACACTGACAAAGCTGTCCAGCACATACTCCACCTGTTCATCGGTGAGCAGCGTGTGCAGCGGCAGTGTCACTTCATTCTGATACATATGGAAGGCGTTTGGATAGTCTTTGATATCAAAGCCCAGCGCCTTGTATGCAGTGTGCATCGGCAGCGGTTTATAGTGGACGTTGGTCGCCACATCCCGCTGTGCCATCTTGACGATAAAGTCGTTGCGGTACTGCTCATCCTTGCCGTTTAAGCGCACCAGATACAGATGACCGCTCGAAGCAAAATCGTCGCCATAGTGGCGCAGCACGCTGACCGGCAGGGTGTCCATCACGGCGTCATAGCGGCCGATGATCTCTCTGCGGCGCTGCAGAAGTTCTGGATAACGCTTCATCTGTGCCAGTCCGATGCCCGCCATAATGTCGGTCATGTTGCACTTGTAGCCGGTGATGACAATATCATATTCCCATGCACCCAGCTGGGTCTTTGCCAGCGCATCCTTGGACTGACCGTGCAGCGAGAGCAGCATGTATTTTTTGTACAGGTCCTCATTGTCGATGCCGTCGAGATCTCTCCAGACAACGGCGCCACCCTCGGCAGTAGTAAAGTTTTTGACTGCGTGGAAGGAGAAAGCGGTAAAGTCGGCGATCTCGCCGCACATCTTGCCGTGCCATCTTGCACCAAAGGCATGAGCGGCATCAGCGACGACCGCTACTCTGCCCAGCGCCTGCTGAATCTTGTTCTCGGATGGCGTGAAGAGGGATTTTTTCTCCTCCACGATGGCAAAGATGCGGTCATAGTCGCAGACCTTGCCGCCGATATCCACCGGAATGATCGCCTTGGTTTTCTCGGTGATGGCATTTTCCAGCGCATCGTAGTCCATCTCAAAGCTGTCCGGCTGGCAGTCTACCAGCACCAGCTTTGCTCCGACATGGCAGACGACGCTGGCAGAAGCCGTATAGGTATAAGCGCAGGTAATGACCTCATCGCCTGGACCGATGCCCAGCTGATGCAGCGTCAGCTCCAGCGCAGCAGTCGCAGAGTTTAAGCAGACCGCTCTGCTGGTGTGGCAGAACTGCGCCACCTGACGTTCCAACTCCTTGGTCTTTGGTCCGGTGGTGATCCAGCCGGAGCGCAGCGCTTCAACGACCTGTTCAATCTCAGCTTCGCCGACATCCGGCGGAGAAAACGGAATTTTCATAAGACGATCCATCCCTTTCGTTTTCATTAACATCTGTTCTGTGGAAAATCTGCCGCACTACTCTGCCAGCAGAATACCCAGAATCTCTTTCTCTGATTTTTCCAGACGGATGATTTCACGGTTGATCTCGCTGATGAGCGATACGCCGCTCTGTTCCACCAGAACGACCGCATCCGCCTGCGCAATGGTTTCAATCGAAGCTGCATTTTTGAGCATCGACGGGCAGCACTGATAGGTAACCGTCTGGTCAGAACAGGATGCCAGCGCCTTTGCAAGCTGCTGCATCTGTTCGCTGTCGCCGCTGCTTGCCAGCGCGACGGTCAGCTTCTGTCCCTTTGCCATCGCACCAATCGAAGCTGCAGTGTAGGCACAGGCCTGCGCAACATCGTCGAAGATCTGGCGTTCTGCGTTGCCCTCGATGTGGTCGATCAGTTTATGGAACAGTGGACGACGTTTCTTCTCTCCGGTGTGTGCCACTGCAAACAGTTCCAGGTTATAAAGCTTTGCCAGCTGATAAGCGCCGTCCAGACGGTTGTCTGCCAGGTAGCTGAGCAGCACCCACAGGCAGATGATGATGCCGCCGAGTACGCCGCCAATAATTCCAAACAGAATCGCCTTTTTGATGACGCTCATCATCGAAACCGACGGTTCCACCGGCATGTCGCGCTGTAAGGTTGCCAGTTCTGCCTCGTTGGTCTTGATGGTTTCCTGCAGCTCTTCAATCTCCGTGTCGGTCTGGCGCTGGAATTCCGCCAGTGTTTCATCGACCATAATCATACTGGAATCGGAGATAACGGTGGTGGTATGCGGTGCAATCGCATCGCTCAGATTTTCTTTGAGATAGTCAAAGACATAGTCTGTGATCTTGGAGGCAGTTTCTTCGTCCTGTGCACGTGCACGGATGACGATGACGCCCTCGTTGCCGTCGCTGTGTTTGACGGTGACATTGCCGATGCTGTCCTTGACCTGTACATCACCCGCGCGCTCAATGGTCAGCAGCTCATCGATGTATTTAATATCGAGGTCGGAGCCCAGAATCTCCCGCAGATCGTCATACAGCTGTGCACTGCGGTAGGCATCGCAGTAGGCGCTGACAATCTCGCCGGTCTTGTTGGGAGACTGATAATACTGGCTCGGCACGATCTGATAGCCGGTATCCACATAGAAGATCAGTTCGCTGACAGCTTCATTGTAGGCATCCAGATTGTAGTATACACTTTCCTCGGTATACTGAACCTTGCTTTCCAGCCGCTGCTGATCCTGTTCGATGCTGCTGCTGAGCTTTTCGGTGGAGTCGTTGTATTCATCCAGCTTGATCTGGTAATCATCCCACAGCTGCTGATAGCGTTCTCCGCTGATCGAACGGTAGCCGCGAAATCCACCGTAAGCTGCAAATACCACAGCAAACGCCACCGCTACCAAAAATATCCTCTCAAACTTTTTGAGGAACAAAATCAGCACATCCTTAAAGGTCACTTCTTTGCCCTGAATGCTCTGATGCATACTGTCCTCTCCTTTCCCTGTTCTCTCTATTTGGTTTCCTCTTCTTTTGCAACCTCACGGTTGACCTCATCCGGGTCACGGTAGGTCGGCACAACCTGCTTCATCGCCTGGCGGACATTCTCCCTGCCGCCTTTTTTAAGCGCATCGGACAAAATCTGCAGTTTGTGGTCCATCTCCTCCTGAGAGATCTCCTGCTGGCGCTCGATGAAGATCTTGCTGCTGGTGGTTTTCATCAGACCATCGCTCTTCATCAACAGCTCCTCATACAGCTTTTCTCCTGGACGAAGCCCTGTTTCCACGATGTCGATGTCCACATAAGGAACATAGCCCGACAGCTTGATAAGGTTTTCCGCCAGATCCAGAATCTTGACCGGCTGTCCCATATCCAGCACAAAAACCTCCGAGCTTGCCGCCATAGCGCCGGCTTCCAGCACCAGTTGGGCAGCCTCCGGAATGGTCATGAAGTAACGGATGATGCGCTTGTCGGTGACGGTGACCGGACCGCCCGCCTCGATCTGACGGCGGAACAGCGGGATAACCGAACCGTTGGAGCCAAGCACATTGCCAAAGCGCACCGCAACATATTCGGTGTGGCTGATTCCCTTCATGCTCTGCAGAATCATCTCGCAGAAACGTTTGGTCGCACCCATGACGTTGGTCGGGTTGACCGCCTTGTCGGTGGAGATCAGCACAAATTTATCGACGCCAAATTCGTCGGCGGCGTGTACCACGTTGTAGGTACCAAAGACATTGTTCTTGACCGCTTCCTCCGGACACTCCTCCATCAGCGGAACATGCTTATGTGCAGCCGCATGGAAGATGATCTGCGGACGGTAGAAGTCCATCAGCTTGCGCACCTTTTCACGGTCGCGCACCGAGGCGATCTCCACCTTGAGGTTAAGCTTGTCCTTGTATTCCATCTTCAGCTCCTGCTGAAGGTCGTAGGCATTGTTTTCGTAAATATCGACAACAATCAGTTCCTTCGGGTTTCGTTTGGCGATCTGACGGCACAGCTCCGAACCGATGGAACCGCCGCCGCCGGTGACCATGACCACCTTGCCGCGCAAAAAGTCAAAGACGTCCTGGTTGTTGAAGATGATGCGTTCACGGCCCAGCAGGTCGTCGATCTTGACATTGCGCACATTCTGGCTCAGATTGCCATCCTGAACCGCTGCAAGAGTATCCGGAAGCACCTTGACATGGCAGTGCAGCGAGGAACACATCTCCAGAATCTCCTTGCGGCGGATCGGATCAGCCGAAGGGATCGCGAAGATAATCTCGGTGACCATCGTGTTGCGCAAAAGCAGCGGCATCATGTCGATCTTACCTTTGACCTCAACGCCGTGGATAAACTTGCCAATCTTTTCAGGGTCGTCATCGAAGAAGCAGACCGGCTGATAGTGGTTGCGCGCATTGTTCTTGATCTCGTTAAGCAGTCCAACACCGGCATTGCCTGCACCGATAATTGCACAGCGCACCTTTTTTTCCTGGTTTTTGCTGGTCTCGTGCATGCGGTATTTTCGATAGATAAAACGCGCCGTCATCATCAATAGCAGCGACATCGAATAAATGCACATCGAAAGCACGCTGGGGATCTTAGGGATCGGCAGCAGCTTCTGCACCACAAAGTAGACCACATACGCCAACGCTCCCATGAGGATCATGGAGATGTATTCGTCGGTCTCAGCATATCTCCACAAACTGTCATAGGACTTGGATGCCCACAGAAAACCGCACAGGCACAGGATCATCAATCCGAAGTTTGGCATCCAGGAAAGAATCTGCTGCCATTCTGTGCCATTTCTGATCGGAACCCAGAAAATCATTGCAAAGTAAACGATATTGGCGATGACCAGGTCCATCAGAAAAACGATCTGTTTGCGGTACCTGCTCAATCCTTTCTTCTCTTTCACGATTCAGTTCTCCATTCCTCTTTAAAATCTGCTGTCCGCACAGACGGTCCTGCCACTCCTGCTTTTGGACAACACAAAAGGGCGGTTTGACTATCATTTCTTAAAAAAACAGCAAACCGCATAAGGTAACAATATCTTTATTATTCTACCATTTCACCCTATCCGGCGCAATGTTTTTTCTGTTAATAATCGTTTCTTTCTATCTTTTGTCCTTTTTTTGAACCTTTTTGCAAAAAAACTTAGACAATCTACCAGTAAATTCCACATTTTGTTGTCAGGATTGTCTAAAGTCTTTGTCCTTCATCTCTATTCTTAACATCGAGTTTATCTTTCTCCTGCTGTTTTTTCGCAAATTTTATCTCATTTTACCTGTTTTTTACGCTCTGCAGCTGCAAAAAAACAGGACAAAACCGCTGTTTTCTGACAAAAACAGCGGTTTTGTCCTGTTTACAACTTTTTTCTCACGCCGGACAATTTTCCCAAAACCGGCGCAGGCAGCGAGAAGGTGCAGACGATCGCCAATGCAATAGCAACCGCAATCTTGATCGTTTCGATGCCCTTTGCCACGGCAAGGTCGTTATATCCCATGATAAAATTATACGCAGTGTAATAGATGCCCGCACCAGGAACGAGCGGGAACAAACCACAGATCAAAAACACCGTGACCGGTGTTTTGCGGCGCACTGCAAAGATGCGCGCCATCAAAGTCAGCGCCACCACTGCCGCAAAGGAAGAGACGGTCGGAGACGGGTAGCTGTTCATCACCAACAGGTAGCACAGCCAGCCCACTGCGCCGCAGATTCCCGAATAAAGATACTGTTCCTTTGGCACCTGAAACAGCACTGCAAAAGAAACGGTAGCAACGAATGCCACCACAACCTGCATCAGCATTTCCATCAATGTCTTCCTCCTTTGCTCAAATGGTAATACCGGTGATCACCGGAAAGATGCGCAGCACCACGCCGACGCCCAGCGCAATACAGCAGGCCACCAGAACGGCATCAATCATGCGGATGGTGCCGGAAAGATAATCTCCGTTGAGAAAATCGCGGATAGAATTGGTCAGCGGCACTCCTGGCAGCAGCGGGATGATCGAACCGATGATGATTTTATCCATGTTCTCGCCAAACAAAAACAGATAGAACAAAATACCGGTCAGGGTAACCAGTGCGCTGCTGAGGATATTGACCATAATTTTGTTGGCTTTGCGGTTAGAAATAAACAGCACAAAGCACCACAGCAGCATACCTGACAAAAAGGAGGCTGCGCTGTCGATCAGACTGCCGCCCAGCAGATAGCAGAAGGAGCCGGAGCCCAGACCTGAGAAAAGCACCTGAAGAGCATTGCTGGTAAACGGGATTTTCTCAATCTGTTCGATGCGCTCCCATGCCTGAGCAACGGTATACTTCTGAGCAACAATCTCACGGGAGAGATTGTTGACCGCCGCTACCCGTCCCAGATGCACCGAGGACAGCGGAACATAGCGGATCTGGCTGGCAATCTCCAGCTCGGGCGATTCGGTCTGTATCTGCTTTCGCATTTCATACCCGTTTTCCTCGATGGAAACAAAGATGCCGTTTGCCAGCACATATACATGAAAGTTTTTGATACCGTAGGCTTTTGCAATCATCTGCATGGTCTGCTGCACTCGGAAGATCTCTCCTCCGTTTTTCAAAAGCACCTCTCCGATGCGTGTGGTCAGTTCCAAAACCTCTCTGCTTTTTTCCAATCCGTTTCCCTCCTGTGCTTTCCCAATCAAAAGCACCTGTTTTTAGTCCTTTCCAGTTTATCACAGTTTATTCCGGCAGACAATCGCCATTTACAAAAAATCCCTTTTTCTTAATTGCATTCGGCAGTTTTTTGCGTTACAATAAGAAGGTTTTATACGACAACATTTTCGTACAGAAAGGCATGATTTTTATGATTCAAATGCTGATTGAACGCTTTGTTCCCAACTGGGAGGACACCCGAAATACCGCTGTGCGTCAGCGTTATGGCATCCTGGCTGCTGCAGTGGGCATCCTCTCCAATATTTTTCTGTTCTTCATCAAGCTGTTTACCGGATTGATTTCGGGCAGCATCGCCATCACCGCCGACGCCGTCAACAACCTTTCGGATGCCGGTTCCTCGGTCATCACCCTGGTCGGCTTTAAGATCGCAGCAAAGCCTGCTGACCCTGAACATCCTTACGGTCACGCCAGAATGGAATATATCTGCGGCATGGCAGTTTCGTTTATCATCATCCTGCTGGGCTTGCAGCTGATGCGCAGCTCGCTGGACAAGATTCTGCACCCCGAAGAAATCTCTGTTTCCCTTGTCACCATGGGCGTTCTGGTGGTGTCCATCCTCACCAAACTCTGGCAGGGACTGTTTAACCGCACCCTGGGCAAACGCATCTCCTCCGAGGCGCTGCAGGCCACCGCTGCCGACAGCCTCAACGACGTTTTTGCCACCTCCGCTGTCCTGATCAGCACCATCTTCTACGCTTTCACCTCCATTCCGATCGACGGATGGATGGGTATGGTGGTTGCCATCTTCATCACCGTTGCCGGCATCAAGCTGGTCATCGAGACCGGCAATCCTCTGCTGGGAGAAGCACCCGATCCTGACTTCATCCGCGAACTGGGCGACCGCATCACCGCCTACGACGGTGTCATCGGCATGCACGACCTTCAGGTCCACAGCTATGGTCACGGCCAGACCTTTGCCTCGGTTCATGCGGAGGTTCCTGCCAACGTCGATATTCTGGTCAGCCACGACATCATCGACAACATCGAGCGTGAGGTCGGCAAGGAAATGAACATCAATCTGGTCATCCACATGGACCCTGTTGTCACCGACGATGAACAGACCAATCTGCTCAAGGCTCAGGTCAACGACATCGTCAAGTCGATCAGCAAAGAGCTGAGCATCCACGACTTCCGCGCCGTCACCGGTCCTACCCACACCAACCTGGTGTTTGACATCGTCATTCCGCCAGCCTTCTCGCTCACCGACAGCCAGATCAAGCAGACCATCTATGCCCGCGTCAAGGAACTGGGCAACTATTATTGCATCATCACCGTTGACCACAACTACGCCTATATTCCCGAGTCGGAACGGTAACTTTTTTTGAAGAAAGCTGTCCTCTCCCGCGAAATTTATGCTATAATAAAAAAAGTCTTGATTGTGGAGGGAAATCTATGATTCGTGTTGCCATCGACGGGCCTTCCGGCGCCGGAAAAAGCACCGTCGCTAAACAAATCGCCAAGGATCTTTCGATCATCTATGTGGACACCGGCGCCATGTATCGCAGCATCGGTCTGTACGTTCTTCGCAAAGGGCTGGATACCAAAGATGCCGCCCAGGTGACAGACTGTCTTTCGAACATCGACCTGCAGACCCGCTATGATCCTGCAAACGGTCAGCGCATCTATTTAAACGGAGAGGATGTCTCCGAGGCAATCCGCACACCGGAGGCTTCGATGGCTGCTTCCAACGTTTCCGCCATCCCTGCGGTCCGCGCTTTTCTGCTCGAGCTGCAGCAGACCATGGCAAAAAAACAGAGCCTGGTCATGGACGGACGGGACATCGGAACGGTGGTCATCCCGGACGCCGAGCTGAAAATCTTCCTGACCGCTTCGCCCGAATCCCGTGCGCACCGCCGGTATCTCGAATATGTGCAAAAGGGACAGTCGGCGGAGTATGAGGAAATTCTGCGGGATGTCATCCAGCGCGACCATCAGGATTCCACCCGTGTTGCCGCTCCGTTGCGACAGGCTGAGGATGCCGTCCTGCTGGACACCACCACCATCAACTTTGAACAGACAGTCACCCTCATCAAACAGATGATTCTGGAGAAAGCAAAGGAACTTGGCTGTTCAATCTAATCCATCCGAAAGGAACGATACAACTTGTTTTATGCAATCGCAATGCGTGCGGTCAATCTGCTGTGGCACATCTGGTTTCGCTTACAGATCAACGGCCGCGAAAATGAACCTGATCAAGGAGGCTATATCCTTGCCAGCAACCACTGTTCGGCTATCGACCCGATGATCGTCTGTCAGGGCGTCCGCAAAACCTATATTCATTTCATGGCAAAGGCGGAGCTGTTCGACATTCCGGTGCTCAAACATGTCATCCGCTGGCTGAAAGCCTTCCCTGTTTCCCGCGGCAGCGGCGATATGAGCGCCATCGAAACTGCCAAACAGGTCATCAGGGACAAGGAAGTGCTGGGACTGTTTCCAGAGGGCACCCGCTCCAAGGACGGTCAGCTGCTCCGCTTCAAATCGGGTCTTGCCTTGATCGCCCAGCAGACCGGCGCGCCGGTTCTGCCTGTCACCATCACCTACTGTGACCCGAAAAAGAGCTTCCGCTCCCGCGTCGTGGTCAACTATGGAAAGCTCGTCACCTGTGAGGAGCTGGGAATCCAGCCGGCAGAAAATGCAGATACTGCCGATCTGACCCATGCGCGTCAGCTCAAAGAGGCTACCCGTACTCTGCATGGCATCATGGAAGAGCTGAAAACACAAAACCTGTAATTTTTTACCGAAAGGAAGATTGTATGCCGGTAACTGTCGCAAAAACCGCCGGTTTCTGCTTTGGTGTGCGCCGTGCCGTGGACACCGTTTATGAGCAGCTGCAATGCAGCTCTCTGCCCACCTCTCCTAAGCTGTTCACCCTCGGAGAAATCATCCACAATTCGCAGGTGGTCGATGAGCTCAAGTCACTGGGCGCCATTCCCGTTCCTTCGCTGGAAGAACTGCTGGAGCAGGAGCTCTCCCGCAAACAGCAGGGCCTTCCCTTTGTGCCGGTCATCATCCGCTCCCACGGTGTTGCCCGCAAGGTATATGAGGCGCTGGAACAAAATGAGATTCCCTATATCGACGCCACCTGTCCCAATGTACAGCGCATCCAAAAGATCGCTGCCGACCAGCCCGAAGGAGCCCTTCTGCTGATCGCCGGAGACAGTAATCATCCCGAAATTCAGGGAATCATGGGACATTGTAATGTAACGTGTGTTACTTTCCAATCAGCTGAGGAATTGCGGAATCTGACCGAAAAACATGCAAATCTGTCCAAAATGACCAGCGTAATGGTCGCTCAGACCACTTTTAACACGTCGGAGTGGCAAAAATGCGTAGAAACTGCGAAAAACCTGTATACAAATCTGAAAATATTTGATACAATATGTAAAGCTACATTGATGAGACAAACAGAAGCTGCACAATTGGCAGAAGTTTCGGATTTCATGATAGTAATCGGCGGCAGACACAGCTCCAATACAAAAAAATTGTCGGACATTTGCGGCCGGTTCTGTACGACTATTTGGGTCGAGACAGCGCGGGAACTTTTGAGCGGTCGAGCAGATGTTGTCTGCCAGATTGATGCAGGCAGTCGAGTCGGTGTTACTGCCGGTGCTTCAACACCGGTGCGTATAATTAAGGAGGTACAAAAAACCATGAGTGAGATTGTAAAAGAAGAGGAAATGTCCTTTGAAGAGATGCTGAACCAGTCCTTCAAGAGTACATATACAGGAGAAAGGGTGAAAGCAATCGTTACCGGCATTGCTCCAAATGAGATCACTGTCGATATCGGTACAAAACACACCGGCTATGTGCCGCTGTCCGAGCTGACCAGCGATCCTAGCCTCAAACCAGAAGACATCGTTAAAAAAGGCGATGAAATCGAACTGGTTGTTCTGCGTGTCAACGACGTAGAAGGTACTGTTATGCTGTCCAAGAAACGTCTGGATGCTCAGGCTGGTTTTGAAAAGGTTATGGCTGCTGCTGGTACCGGCGAAGTTCTCTCCGGCACCGTTACCGACGTTGTAAAAGGCGGCGTTCTGGCTGTTACCGAAGGCGTCAAAGTATTCATCCCAGCTTCCCTGTCCGGTGTTTCCAAGAACGAACCACTCGAGCAGCTGCTCAAACAGAAGGTTGATTTTGTTATCCGCGAAGTCAACGAGAAACGTCACAGAGCTGTTGGCTCGATCAAAGACGTTCTCAAAGAGCAGAAGAAAGCTCTGGAAGAAAAATTCTGGAGCGAAGTTGAAGTTGGCAAACGTTATCAGGGCGTTGTCAAATCCATCACCAGCTACGGCGCATTTGTTGATCTGGGCGGCGTAGACGGCATGGTTCACATCTCTGAGCTGTCCTGGCTGAGAATCAAACATCCTTCCGATGTTGTCAAAGTTGGCGACGTTCTGGATGTTTATGTTAAGGACATCGACGTTGAAAACAAGAAGATCTCCTTGGGCTACAAGAAAACCGAGGACAATCCTTGGGAAGTTCTCAAGAGAGATTACGAGATCGGCAGCGTAGTTACCGCTAAAGTTGTTTCCATGACTGCTTTCGGTGCATTCGCTCAGATCATCCCAGGCGTTGACGGCCTGATCCACATTTCTCAGATCTCCAACGAGAGAATCAACAAACCTCAGGACGTTCTGACCATCGGTCAGGAAGTTCAGGTTAAGATCACCGACATCGACTTCGACAAGAAACGTGTCAGCCTGTCGATGAAGGCTCTGCTGGACGAAAACGCTGAGGAAGCATCCGAAGAAGCTGCTGAAGAAGTTTCTGAAGAGACCGCTGAATAATTTTCCCGCGCAAGTAAAATCCCCCTCTGCGATTATGCAGAGGGGGATTTTTTTTCACCTTTTCTTTGCTAAAAGAAAAGGTGAAGCCAAAAGAAAAGTGTTCGCCTATGGCGCAAAGATGATGGTTGGGAGAATGGAGCGAAGCGACATTCTCAGGGGCAATGAAAGCAAAGCATGTTTTAGGCAGGAAGTAAAACATTGCCCTACTTTGCTAAAAGAAAAGGTGAAGCCAAAAGAAAAGTGTTTTGCACATTGGCATTGTATGCCGAGCTAGTTTTCAGCCTGTGAATCCAACTTTACCAAAAGAGCAACCGAAATTATGAGAGCACAACAAACGGGGTGTGGAAAATTCCACACCCCGTTTACTTTGTTTGATTTACTTTTTCACCTGCTGACTGAGCAAACTTTCCAACGAGAACAGCTGGGCGTATCTTCCCTGCCAGATCTTCTGTTCAAAAAGTTCCTCCATCTGCTGTGCGGAAAGATATTCATTGTCATAGGTTGCGCAGCATCCCTGCGGCACAAGCACCTGATATCCCCGCTCAAACGCCGACTGAATGGTCGCGTCGATACAGAACTCGGTCTGCATTCCTGCGACGATCAGCTGGGTAATTCCCTGTTCGCTGCACCAGCTTTCCAGATCTGTCTCCAGAAACGCGCTGCAGTACGATTTTTCGATGATTACTTCCTCAGCTCTGGGGCGGAGACGGCGGTCGATCTGCCAGCCGTCGCTTCCCTGCTCCAGTTCATCTCCTTCTCCACCGTCATGACGGACATAGAGAACCGGAACCATCTGATTGTGGCACCAGGTGATCAGCTTCACCAGGCGCTCGGTCAGTTCATCTCCCTGATCGGGCAGAGCATCGGTCAGTGCCTGCTGCACATCCACAATCAGGCACGCTGTTTTTTCCATGCTGATTTCCTCCCACAGATGGTCCTTATTTTTTCATCAATGCTTCGATGTCCTCAACTGTCTTGAGGATATTTTCGGAAAGGTTGATTGCCTTCTCCTCGGTGATGAGAATATCGTCCTCGATGCGGACACCAATGCCTTCCTCTGCGATGTACAGACCTGGCTCTACGGTGATGACCATACCTGGACGCAGAGTGCGCAGTGCCGGAGTAACAACGTCGTGGCAATCCAGACCCAGGCTGTGGCTGACGCTGTGGTAATAGTAGTCGCGGACCGTCTTGCCATCCTTGAGCAGACCGATCTTCGGCAGTTCCTTCTCATAGAATTCGATGACCATATTGTTGAGGTCCAGCATGGTCATACCTGGTCTTGCACTGTCGATAATCAGCTGCTGTACTGCCAGAACAACGTTATAAACTTCCTTCTGACGCTCGGTAAATTTGCCGTTGACTGGGAAGGTACGGGAAATATCTGCGCAGTAATGTTCATTGGCACTTCCCAGGTCGATCAGGACCATCTCGTTGTCCTGGACGTTCTGGTTGTTGGTGCTGTAATGCAGGGTAGTCGCTCTGGCGCCGCCTGCTACGATGCTTGGGAAGGCATGCTCTTTGACGCCCTGTTTTGCCAGCTCAAAGTCAAAAGCGCCCTCCAGTGCACATTCGTTGACGCCTGGATATGCAAACTTCATCATTGCTTCGATGGCACGGCGGGTAGTCTCCTGAGCAACGCGCATCTTTTCGATCTCTGCCTCGGATTTTACCACGCGCATCTTCACAATATCGCCGAAGATTTCATCAATCTGTGCTGCCGGATAGTTTGCCTGCACCTTCTGTGCGAACAGATGTGCCTGAGATGGCAGCTGATCTGCGTTGTGTTTCCACAGGTCAAGGTAGAAGGTCATCTTGCCTTCGCCGCGGTTTCTGTCGACAAAGCTGTTGACAGCGCTGTCAAAGTCTTCCAGATAGCGAATATCCTGAATCTCACTGATTGCAGTCGCTTCGTCAGCCTTCATTCTGCCGCCGACCCATTTTGCCTTAAACTCATCGTATGGCTCGATATAGAGCATCTCCGCCTGATTTCCTGCATAGTCCTTGGTCATCACCAGAATCATATTTTCGCGGTCGATGCCGGTCAGATAGTAAAAGTCGCGGTCAACAACAAACGGATACGCTTCATCCGCGGAGCGCATCGGTGCCTTTCCCGAAAAAATCACCAGCATGCAAGGTCCTTTTTTGTCACAGAGAAGCTGTTGACGTCTTTCCTGAAAATGAATGTTCATCACAAATTCCTCCCTATAAAATATATTTTTAAGAGCTTTCTCTATTTGTTTTTCCTGATTCAGTATAACATCCTCGGCGTCGGATTGCAATTTCATCGCTGTATTTCCTATAAAAAAATTCGTTTGTCCTTGCTGTGTGCAAACATAAAAAAAGCGGAGAATGTCATCAAACATTCTCCGCTTTTTTATGTTTGGAGCGGGTTACGAGACTCGAACTCGCCACATCCACCTTGGGAAGG
>NZ_CALXIN010000026.1 GCF_944388365.1 uncultured Negativibacillus sp.
AAAATGGCTGATCTTCATAAACCTGTCAAAGGAAGAAAGCGGAAGGTTCGGTTTTTTTCTCCATTCCCAAATATCCTCTATGCAGGAAGCGAAAGAGCCAATCCCGATAAACAAAAAGATAAAGTGTTCCGGAATCCAATCTGTAAACAAAATCAACACAGCCAGCAGTGTAATCAGCAGATAGAGGATGGAAATAAGTCTGCTCATCAGATTGATCCCCTCCTGTATTTTTATTTAGAAATTTGCAGCCAGAAGGTGTAAAAAGAAAGCAGCGAAACCAGTGGATAAAATATCAGCTCAAGGTATTCGATCCAGCCTAGTTTTTGCTTAGGATTTTTATACTTTTTCCATAGAACTTGTAAAAAAGACAGAAGAAGAATTATCCCTGAAAATAATGGAACAAATTGAGCGGGAATATAACCAGTGAAAAAGGCTAATACAATCCCTCCCAAAACCAGCCATGGAAAAATAAGGGAAAAAGCATAAAAGAATTTTCTCATTAACGACACCTCCCGTGATTTGATGATTGATTTTTTGTCCTCTTATTACCCGCCTCTGCGACGAAACCAAGCACTTTTCTTTTAGTCGGACAAATATGAAACATATTTTGTCCTCTTTTCTATGCAAAGAAAAGAAGGTGTCCCCGCACCTTCTTGGCAACGGAGACACCTTAACTTTCAGCAATAAATGATTATTCCTCGCCTGCAAATTTCTTTGCTTCTTCGATTACTTTTGCTTCGAGGTTGGATGGCAGCTGCTCATAGCGGGCAAACTCAAAGGTGAAGTAACCGCGTCCCTGAGTCATCGAACGGATTGCAGTTGCAAAGTCGCTCATCTCGCTCATTGGAACGTCTGCCTCGATCTCCTGGAGACCGTCTGCGGTTGGATTCATACCCAGAACTCTGCCGCGGCGTTTGTTCAGATCACCGATGATATCGCCGGTATTGGAATCTGGAACGCAAACCTTCAGGTTGCCGATTGGCTCGAGCAGTACAGGGGATGCATCCGGCATACCGTTCTTGTAAGCGATGGAAGCAGCCATCTTGAAGGACATTTCGGAGGAGTCTACCGGATGGTAGGAACCGTCAACCAGCGTAGCCTTCAGACCAACAACCGGATAACCTGCCAGAACACCGTGTTTTACGCAGTCCTGCAAGCCTTTTTCAACGGCTGGGAAGAAGGACTTCGGAACAGCACCGCCGAATACCTTTTCTTCAAATACCAGGCCATCGCCGACGGTTGGCTCAAATTCGATCCAAACGTCACCGAACTGACCGTGACCACCGGACTGTTTCTTATGTTTACCCTGAACTTTGACCTTCTTGCGGATGGTCTCGCGGTAAGCAACACGCGGAACTTCCAGAGAAACGGAAACGCCGAATTTATTCTTGAGTTTGGAAACCAGTACATCCAGATGCTGTTCGCCTAAGCCGGATACCAGCTGCTGGTGGGTTTCTGCATTGTTTTCATAGGAAACGGTTGGGTCCTCTTCCATCAGTCTCTGCAGACCGGAAGCAATCTTGGACTCGTCGCCTTTAGCTTCTACCTTGATTGCCATGGTCAGACATGGTTTCGGGAAGTTGATTGGATCGAAGGAAACAACCTTCTTTGGATCGCACAGTGCGTCGCCGGTCTGTGTTGCGGACAGTTTGGTCACTGCACCGATATCACCAGCGGTGATGTAGGCGGTATCCTCCTGCTTTTTGCCGCAGACATAAATCAGTTTGCCCAGACGTTCCGGCTGACCGGTTCTGGAGTTAACTGGTGCATCGCTGGCAGAAAGTTTACCGGAGATAACCTTAACATAGGACAGTTTGCCGATGAACGGGTCTGCGATGGTCTTAAATACATAAGCTGCCAGAGGAGCTTCGTCGGTGCAGACAACCTCTACCGGTTCGCCGTCAGCATCCACTGCAACTTCCGAGCCTTTCTCCCATGGGGATGGCAGCAGATCAACGATGCAGTCGAGCAGCATGTCGATGCCCTGGAGGTTGGTGGAGCATCCGCACAGAACTGGCGAGATGGAACCGTTGGTAACACCGGTATGAACGCCGCGGATGATCTCATCACGGGTAAACTGTTCACCGGAGAAGTATTTCTCAAACAGTGCTTCGTCGGTCTCAGCAACCGCTTCAGAAACCGCTGCGGTAAGACCGTCCAGACGATGACCAAAGTCCGGCATCTCTACCTCGTGTGGTTCGCCCTTGTCGTCATAGCTGTATGCTTTCATGTCGATGAGGTTGATGTAGCTCTTTACCTGATGATCTTCAACGTATGGAACAACGATCGGACATACTGTCGGACCGAAGGTAGCTTTCAGCTCTTCAAATACTTTATAGAAATCAGAGTGGTCGGCATCCAATTTAGAAACGAAGAACATGGTTGCTTTGGAAGCATCTTTGGCCATCTTGTAGGCCTTTTCTGTGCCGACGTCCACGCCGTCCTTACCGGATACGGCAATCAGCAGACTTTCTGCTGCACGTACGCCCTCTGCGGTCTCACCTGCAAAATCGAACAATCCTGGTGTGTCGATCAAATTGATCTTGGTGCTGCCCCATGCAAACGGAGCAACCGATACAGAAACAGAAACCTGACGTTTGACCTCTTCTGGATCATAGTCGCTGACTGTGTTTCCCTCAGATACTTTTCCCAATCTATCGGTAGCGCCTGCTTTATACAGCAGAGCCTCTGTCAATGAAGTTTTACCGGAATCGCTGTGACCGGTGAGTGCAATGTTTCGAATCCTTGCTGCGAGATATTGTTTCATAGAGTATCGCCCCTTTCATGTTCGCGCTACGCCAATCCACCTGCTGTCAAGCGAGCTGGCGGCGTATTACTATTCAATTATAATAAATTCTTTTATGATTTTCAATATAAAAATGTAGAAATTACACGATTGCAGCGTAGAATAAAATGGGAGGTGCCTGTACAAACTATACAAAAAAACGATTTTATTTCGATAGAATCTTTACAGGAACTTTACCGTTTCCTCTCGATTTCCCTGCAAAACAGGAACAAAAAAGCGCAGAATGGCCAATTTGACCTTCTGCGCCTTTTTGTTGTGGTGAATCTATTCTTAACAAAGGGGAGCGTTTCTCGTTCTATGGATAAAACGCCTCAAACGGTTAAATTGCTACACTCCTTTCCGCAAAGTTCAAAAATTATTCATATTTTTAGAGGACAGCATCCTTCACTCTGCACGCCATCACTGTGATATCATCGTCATGCTCATCGTTTCGCCGCAGCCGCGCGGTCGTTGCGATGTCATCGCACAGCGACTGAAGGTCGTCCTTCTCTCCAAAATGTTCCACCGATGCCCGAATCCAGTCGGTACCGCTGGAAACTGCTCCGTCGGACACCATCACAACCAAATCTCCGCTGCTCAATCGGATACCGCTCTTTTCAAATTCCACCGAGGTCAGAATCCCTGCCGGCAGTGAAGCGGACTCGACCGAGCCGGTCCTCTTGCCTCGGCGAACAAAGGTCGGAGCTGCACCTGCCTTGAAGAAGGAGGCCTGTCCGGTATACAGATCAATGGCGGTGATGTCGATGGTGGAAAGCGATTCCTCCCCTGATTTGACCAGCAGTGCGGAATTGACGATCTTGAGTGCAGCGCTGTAATTGACTCCTGCGTCAATCAGCTTGGTAAGCAGCGAAACGGTCATGTTGGAATCCACCGCCGCCGCTGTGCCGCTGCCCATTCCGTCGGACAGCACCATGTGAGCGATCGCCCGACGGTCGGTAAAGCTCTGGCAGGCGTCTCCGCAGGTGCGATATCCCTGACAGATATGCTGGCTGCTTGCAAACTCCACCTGATACATCGCCTGTTCCCGAAAGCTAAACCGTACCAGCTGACCCTGTGTACCTTCCTCTCGAAGCAATGTGCGCTGCGGCAGGTCAAACTCACAGTCACATATCCTCGACAGCTCCCTGGTCATCTGTTCAACATCCATCGTCGCCTCCTTATGTACCGCAAAATCGAGCTGTACAAACAGCCTTCCCTGCTCATCCCGATAACAGTCCGCCCGCTGAGCCCGCTGGCGGCTTTCCTCCAGATAGTCCATCACTCGCGCCATCGTCTGTTCCTCGTTGCTGGAAATACCTCCCAGCTCCTCTCCCAGTCCGCTCAACAGCTGCGCCAGCCCTTCAAACTGATCGGTCACCACCGAACGAACCCGCGAGACCTTGCGGCTGATTCCCTCCTTTGCCGTCAACTGCTGATAACCGCTGTTGATTTCCTGACACAGCTGTTCGCGCCGGTTGCATCGGGCGGAGAGCGGATAAGCAAAGTCCTCGGCGCACACGCTTCCTTTCTGCCGCAGAACCGAAGTCAGCTGATTGAACACATTGGCGCTGTCCCCATATTCCTGCTGCCAACACCGCATCTTCAGCCCGCATTTGCGGCAGACCTGATCGACGGCATGGTCGTACACCTGTTCGATGCTGCCAGCGCGGGCCGCATCCAGCTTTTGGGAAACCAGCTGAGTTGTCTGGGCGATCTCCCGCAGCGCCTGGGAGGCATCCTCCAGCCGATCCAACATCAATCTGCGCACACTTTTGTCCGCACTGTTTGCCGGCACGCGGAAGATGCGCGTTCGCAGCGCCTGAATCGCCCTGGACGGCAGCAGCATTAGTCCCACCGTCGTGATGAGCGTCTCATACAACAGCGGCAGTACCGGCGGTGTCGCCGTGATGACGCTGAGTGCGCCGAAGGTCATGGCGTACCCTCCGGCACAGCCAAACCGTCCCAAACCGGAAAACACTCCGGCAGCCAGTCCAGCCAGCGCATAAATCCCCAGCAGCTGCATCTTGGGAAACAAGGCTGCACTGACCGCTGTCCCACAGACGATGCCTGCAACTGCGCCCCAGCGTTCTCCACCGATCAGCGCACAGATGAGCACCACCGCTGCTGCAATCAGCCGTCCCAGCGAAATTCCGCCCAGCGTCACATTGCTCAAGGAGACAATCAGCACCGCTCCGGTCAGCACCACACTGACCATATCTGCACGCTGCAGAGTGAACATTCCCTGTCCCAGTGCAAAAACCGAGATGCTGCGGGAAAGAAAATAGGCGCAGGCTCCCGCCAGTGTTGCCTCTGCAAAAGCCATAACCAGGTTATACATGGTAAACGGCGCTGCAAACAATACAGCCAGAGAGGGCAGCAACATCCCTGCAAAGGCAAGCAGCGGCGCACTGATCCAGCGCTGCTCCACCCATCCTCCCAGAAGATTATTGTTTTCTAATGTTTTGCGCGCTGCTGCAATCAAAATGATGGCGGCAGCATATTTAATCGTGAAAACGTGCGCTCCTCCCAGCTGGGAAAGGCTGGAAAGCAGCAGGCTGCCGGCGGCACTTCCGATGGCCGCGGGCAGCAGGTGCTGCAGCGGTACCGCTGCACACAATGCTGCTCCAAAAGGAGAGACTTCCAGCATCATGTTTCCCAGTCCAACCACCAATCCCAGAACGCCCCACAGCAGCGTTTGAAGGCCATCCCGATAGGTGCGCAGCTGCTGAGTCAGCTGTTCCTTCCAGCCGATGTTGACAAAGTCTGTTCTGTTTTTCATCCTGCTTCCTCCTTTATTCATCTGAGAGGGTAAATCCTGGAACTTACCCGTCCTGTTTTTCTTTGGTTTATGAATAAAAGGATAGCACTCTGCATAGGAATAGATTGTCGTTTGTCCTTCCGTAACTTTAGCGAATCATGTGCCTTCGTGTGCCCTTCGGACAGGCTTTGTGCAGGTTTTCGGTTCTGTCCGTTTTCCCGTCAGAATCTTTGCCGCACTGCCTGTTTTTTGTCCATGTATACAGCACTCGCGCCGTTTTGGGCGGTGTTGACATTTTGTATGGTTTGGGGTATCATTAAGACAATTTCATAGCTAAACCGATGAATAAGAGGAGTAAAAACAGCAAAATCTGTCCTCAGAGAGCGGCGCAGAGCTGAGAGCGCCGCGGCAGTGGTTGTTTTGAATGGACTTAGGAGGGCGGCCCGAACAAAACGGCAGTTTCAGTAGGCGCCGACGGCATCTGCACCGTTATCCGGCAGAACGGATTCGGAATAAATTCCCGATCCTGTAAGGCGGGTTTTGTAAAAAAACCAACTTGGGTGGCACCGCAGGAGAAAAAGCTCTTGTCCCTGTTTTCTGACCAGACGGTCGGGAAATGGGGATTTTTTGTTTGTGCAAAACAAAAAGACTTCGCGCCGAAGGCAAATAAAAGTTTTCGTCCACCTTTTTCAAAAGGTGGTGGTGTCCAGAGGCGAAGCCTTTGGTCGCACTCCTCAGAGTACGAAAGCTCTTATCGTCAGGCGCATTTTCGGGGGTTTGGACCCCCTTTTGCAAGTGAAAAGGGGTCCAAAAACTGATTGCAAGAACAATCTATCCCTCAAAAATTATCCGGTGGATGATTTTTGACGGTAGGAAGCATTTTCGATTTGTGTGGTACACTACTGTATAATAAACCATTCAGGAGTTTATCAGGTTTCCCTTCGGGAAACGGTGCTCTCGCACCACAGCATCGAAACCGCTTTGCAGCCTCTATCGTTTTTTATTTTTATTATGTTGTTGTTTTGGGGTATTTCGCCTTCTGCGGAAGGCGACCAAAGGCGCTGCCTTTGGAATCCGCCACCTTTTGAAAAAGGTGGACGAAAACTTCTGTTCGCCTTCGGCGCAAAATCAGTCAATGAACTCAAAAACTTTTCTATCTTTCATACAATCAGGAGGTCACAATCATGGAAAACACAACTACCAACACCGCTCCAAAACCGGAACGCAAACCTGTTATCTTCTCCGGCATCCAGCCAACCAGCGGCGCCTTCACCCTTGGCAACTACCTGGGTGCCGTTAAAAACTGGGGCAAGCTTCAGGACGAATACAACTGCGCTTACTGTATCGTCAACCAGCACGCCATCACCATCCGTCAGGACCCACAGGCACTGAAGAAAAACACCCTCTCCGCCTACGCTCTGATGCTCGCCTGCGGCATCGACCCAAAAAAGAGCATCGCCTTCATCCAGAGCCACGTCAAAACCCATGCAGAACTCGCCTGGGTATTAAACTGCTACACTCAGTTCGGCGAGTTGTCCCGTATGACCCAGTTTAAGGACAAATCCGCCAAACACGCCGACAACATCAACGCCGGACTGTTCACCTATCCTTCCCTGATGGCAGCAGACATCCTGCTGTATCAGACCGACCTGGTTCCTGTCGGCGCTGACCAGAAACAGCATCTGGAACTGACCCGCGACATCGCAAACCGCTTCAATGGTCTGTACGGCAACGTATTCCACGTTCCGGAGGCATACATTCCAAAAACTTCCGCAAGAATCATGTCGCTGGCTGACCCGACCAAGAAGATGTCCAAATCCGACGAGAACGTCAAAGCAACCATCTTCCTGCTCGACCCGCCGGAAACCATCATCAAAAAATTCAAGAGCGCTGTCACCGACTCCGAGGCTGAGATCGTCTACCGCGAAGGCAAGGACGGTATCAACAACCTGATGTCCATTTACAGCTCGGTTACCGGAAAAACCTTTGAGGAAATCCAGAACGATTTTGCCGGAAAAGGCTATGGTGACTTTAAACTGGCTGTCGGTGAAGCGGTTGCTGCAGAACTGCGCCCGATTCAGGAGGAATACAATCGCCTGATGAACGACAAAGCCTACCTGGAAAGCTGCTACAAGGAGGGTGCAGAAAAAGCACTGTCCATCTCCCAGCGCACCCTCGACAAAGTTTATAAGAAAATCGGCTTTTTGCCGGCTGCAAAATAATCGGGGGAACTGCCATGACCGAAAAACTGTACGACTTAAACAGCTATGTCAAAACCTGTGAAGCAGAGGTACTCTCCTGTACACCAGCCAAGAAAAACGGCATCGAAGGCTTTGCTGTCGAGCTTTCCCGCACCTGCTTCTTCCCAGAAGGCGGCGGACAGCCCGCGGACGTCGGCACCATTACCGCAGGAAATGAATCTGTGCGTGTGCTCTACACCTACGAACAGGGAGAACAAATCTTCCATCTGTGCGACAAGCCCTTGGAGGTGGGATGCAGCGTCTGTGCGGCGATTGATTTTGCTCCTCGATTTGCTAATATGCAGATTCACAGCGGCGAACACATCCTATCGGGCGTCATCTTAAAAGAAATGGGACTGCACAACGTAGGCTTTCACATGGGACACGAGTTCAACACCATCGACCTCGATGGAGAGATCACTCCGGAACAGGCACACCAACTGGAAGCCAAGGTCAACGCCATCATCTGCGAAAACCGTCCTGTCTTTGTCAGCTACCCTGACAAAGAGGCATTACCAAACATTCCTCTGCGCAAAAAGCCGGAGGTCGACCACCTGCGCGTGGTCGAGGTGCAGGATTGCGACTGGTGCGGCTGCTGCGGCACCCATGTCGCCCACACCGGCGAGATCGGCCTGCTCAAGATTTTGGATGTTCAGCGCTACAAAGGCGGCACAAGAGTCAGCTTTTTGTGCGGCGCAGCAGCACTTGCCGACTGTGCGGACAAGTGCCAGAGCTTAAAAAACATCTGCGTTTCCCTCTCCTGCAAACCACAGGATGCTTTTTCCAACGTCGAAAAATTAAAGGCGGAGCTTGCCGAGAAAAAACAGGCACTGGCCGCCAAAAATCGCCAGCTCTTTACTCTGCTTGCAAAACAGCTGTGTGAAAACGCCGAAAGCTTTGGTGAGGACAAGCTGGTGTTCGTGATAGACAACTCCCTTTCTGCCGACGATCTCAAAGCCTTCGCTGCCCAGATTGCAGCAAATGAAAAGACGGTCGGCGCACTGTTCTCCCAGCAGAACGGCACCATTTCCTATGCACTGTGCCGCGCAAAGGATGCTGCCTGTGACCTGCGGGCACTCAGCCAGCATTTGAACAAAGCCTTAAACGGCAAAGGCGGCGGCAATCAGGAATTGTGCTGCGGCAAGCTGCCGGAGCATCCGGAAGAAGAGATTTATCAGGTAATTTCTTGTTCGTCTCTGAATATAAAATAAAGAAATCATTATACGCTATTGAATTACCTCAGTTTGTGCTGCTTGTACTAACTGGGGTAATTCAATATTAGAGGATTCCTTTATTTTATAGATAATACTCTATTTTAAATCTTGACTTTGTATATCTAATCTGTCATACTATTTTTATAGACGTTTTATGATCGGAGTTCAAATATGACAGTATTTATCGCTATAGGTTTGATTTTTCTCCTTATCTGTATACTTGGTTTCTTTGCTTCTCTCTACTTCCAATTTTTTATGCCTGATACAACACTTACACAAACTGAGTTAAAAAGAGATCTCGATGACAAATTCTCATCACTTGGTTTCAAAGCAACTAGAACCATTCCTATTAACGAATCGTATACTCTAGCTATTGATGAAAATAGTCAATCTATCGTTATATATAATCTTTCAACCACATATGTAGACCATATACCTTTTTCCTCTATAGTTGAATGTGAAATCTGTCAAGATAATTCTACTATTATGAAAGATGGAATAAAAAGAGCTGTTATTGGTGGTATAATAGCAGGTACTACTGGAGCCATTGTAGGTGCTACTACAAGTCCACAAACCAATATCGTTAAACAACTTTCTATCAAAATTAGAACCGATGACATTAAGCATCCTCTACATACAATAGTCTTATTTCAATCTGCTCATTCTAAAGAAGAGAATTTTTATAAACAAAAATGGCAAACTGCAGAATTACTGTATTCTACTATTATCGCTATTATAAAAAAGCAAGAGAAGAATACAATTATAAATGAAAATCCTACACAAAATAATGCCTTTGCGTCTAAAGATTACATAGACCAACTTCGTGATCTTTCAAACCTTTATAATGAAGGAATATTAACAAGTAAAGAATATGAATCTAAAAAAGCTGATATTCTCGCAAAAATGTAACTTAACAAAAAAGTCCTTGTGCGTTGCACAAGGACTTTTTTATTTACCATACTTATCTTGTCAACAACTCTCTGAGCTGCTGCACTGTATCGACCACATAGGTTGCACCCGCCTGCTCCAATTCTCCTGGAGCAGCATAGCCGTAGGCAACTCCGACGCTGTCGAGGTGGTGTGCCTTTGCTCCCTGTACATCAAAGCACCGGTCACCAATCATGACCATCTGTGCAGAGGATGCCTGTCCCTTCGGGTCCAGGCGGCGCAGCGCTTCCTCTACGACTTCCTCCTTTTTGACGCGGGTGCCGTCCAATTCGCTGCCGACCACCACATCAAAATACTGTTCTATATCAAAATGCTCCAGAATTCGCTTGACAAAAACGGTCGGCTTGCTCGATGCCACTGCCAGGCGGCAGCCGCCTTCCTTGAGCGTTTTGAGCAGGTCCGCCATTCCTTCATAAATTTCGTTTTCATACAGTCCCACCGTCTGAAAACGCTCCCGATATTTGGCGACTGCCTGCTTTGCTGTCTGAGCATCCATCTGATAAAACTGCTCAAAGCTGTCCTGCAGCGGCGGTCCGATAAATGGTTCCAGCTTTTTGGTGTCCGGCTCGTGGATGCCAAAATGTTCCAGTGCGTACTGTACGCAGGTGGTGATGCCGACCTTGGGGTCGGTGATGGTTCCATCCAGATCAAATAACAGATATTGATAGCGCATCTTATTTTTTCTCCCCATGGTATATCGTTTGATATTCTTCTTTGGTCATCGAATAGCCGACGTCGTCGAGCAGTTTTCCATCGTAGCGCAAAAATGCCTTGCGCAGCGTTCCTTCCAGGTGGAAGCCCAGTTTTTCGATGACCCTTGCGCTGCGCTGATTATAGGAAAAGTGGCTGATGGTTACCATCTGCAAGCCCAATTCCTCAAAAGCATAGCGCAGCACCTCTTTTGCCGCCTCGGTCATCAGACCCTGTCCCCAATACGCTTTGGAGAGCACATAGCCCATCATGCGGCACTCATCAAAGTTGCGGCGGCGTTTGCTGTCATGGTGCAGGCCGATCGAACCGATCACCTTGCCGCTCTGCTTTTCGCAGATTGCCCAGACTTCGCGCTCCTCCAGAAAATGGTGGAGAATCTCACGGCTTTCCTCGATGCTTTCGTGCGGTTTCCAACCGGCATGGATGCCGGTGTCAGGGTCCTTGCAGTATTCGTAAAAATCAGGCAAGTCCTCCATGGTGAAGGCGCGCAGCAGCAGCCGCTCGGTGGAAAGCGTCTTGATCTGCTCGATTCCCTTTCTCTGGAAGTATTCCTCCCGTGTGATGGAGCAGTCGATGTTGTCGGTAATGGTTCCGTCGGCACATTGATAGGCTCCACGCATGAAAATTTCCTCGGTAAATCCGAGCTTTTGCAGCACGCGTCCGCTGGCAGGATTGGTAGAAAAATAACCTGCGCAGATCAGCAGCAAACCCAACTCCTCAAAGCCGTACCGCAGCAGTTCCTCCCCTAATTCGGTGGCAAATCCCTTTCCCCAGCACTCCTTGGAAAAAAGGTACCCGATCATCCTGGCTTCGCTCATCTTCAGGCGGCGCAGCGGGTCACCGTCCATCCAGGCCGCTCCCATCAGCCGATGGCTGGTACGATCGCAGACTGCCCACATCGTCCGGCATTGGCTGTACTGCTCCAGCGTCTTTTTGCTCTCCTCCCGATCCTTGGATACCGAAAATCCTGCCGGCAGCATCACTTCCTCCTGACTGCACAGCGCATGAAATTCGTCCAGATCGTCCATCGAAAAGGAGCGCAGCTCCATTCTCTGGGTATACAGTGTCTTTATCGACTGTTTTTCTGCTTCCATTGTTCATACTCCTCCCTGTTCATCGAATAGCACATGACGTCCAGCAGCTGCCCATCAAAGCGCTCGGTACATTGCCGCAGGGTTCCTTCGTGGACAAAGCCCAACTTTTCCATCACACGACCACTGCGCTGATTATAGGAAAAGCGGTAGGTGCTCACCAGCTGCAATCCCATCTCTTCAAAGGCATAGCGCAGGACCTCCTGCACTGCCTCGGTCATCAAGCCCTGTCCCCAATATGGTCGTGCCAGCAGATAACTGAGTACACGGCAGTTTTGGGGACTGCGGTGGCGGCGAATATCTTCCCGCAGGGCAACCAGTCCAATATTTCTGCCGGTATCCTTTTGGCAGATCGCCCAGCTGTTCTTCTGTTCCATCAGCTGCTGCAGCTGTTCTCTGCTTTGTTCCCGACTCTGATGCGGCGGCCATCCTCCATGGATTCCAACTTCAGGATCGCTGCAATAGGCGTAGTAATCCTCCAGATCTTTTTCTTCAAACGCCCGAAGGCAAAGACGTTCTGTCTGTAAAACTTCCATCTGCTTTTCGATGCTCCCTCGTGCTTTGTTTCCCTTATTTATCCCACAGATAAAAAAACGGATGCGGACACTTGTCGTGTCTGCATCCATTTTATCATGTGCCGCCGTCTGCGGCAAGATTTGCTTACAGTCGGGAGAAGAAATCCTCATAGCCAAACTGTTTGACCAGCCAGCCCTGACCGTCCTTGTCCCTCCATACAATCGAAGGCAGCGGCATGCCGTTGAAGGTGTTGGTCTTGACCATCGTATACAGCGCCATATCCTCAAACACCAGCTTGTCGCCCTCCTGCAAAGGAGCATCAAAGGAATAATCTCCGATAATATCTCCTGCAAGGCAGGTAGGGCCGCCCAAACGATAGGTGTATGCCTTTTCGCCGGCTTCTCCGCTGTTTCGGAGAGGCGGACGGTACGGCATTTCCAGCACGTCCGGCATGTGACAGGCAGCCGAGGTGTCGAGGATGGCAATATCCATCCCGTTGTGCAGCGTTTCCAGCACACTGGTCACCATGAATCCCGCATGATAGATCACCGCTTCTCCAGGCTCGAGATAAACCTGTACACCGTAGGTATCGCGGAAGTGCTCGATCACCGAAACAAGCGTTTCGATGTCGTAGTCAGGACGGGTGATGTGGTGACCTCCGCCGAAGTTCACCCACTTTAAGCCGTGCAGATAGCTGCCGAACTTTTCTTCAAACGCAGCTGCGGTCGTTTGAAGGTCGTCCGAATTCTGCTCGCACAGCGTGTGGAAGTGCAGTCCATCCAGCAGCGGCAGCAGCGATTCGTCAAAGTTTGCAAGGGTTGTTCCCAAGCGGGAACCTGGCGCACAAGGGTCATAGATGGCATGACCTTCCTGCGTCGAACATTCCGGATTCACCCGCAGTCCGACCGATTTGCTCGCATCCTTGGCGCGCTGTCCGTATTTTCTCAGCTGCTGCGGAGAGTTAAAGACAAAATCGTCGGCAACGTTGAGCAGTTCTTCAAATTCCTGTTCACGGTAGGCAGGAGAAAAAACGTGGGTTTCGCCGCCAAAATAATCGTGGCCGAGCTTTGCCTCATACAGTCCGCTGGCAGTGGTGCCGGCAAGATACTCGCGGATGATGGGATAGGTCGAATACATTGAAAAGGCTTTCTGCGCCAGCAGAATTTTGCAGCCGGTGCGCTGGCACACCGACTGCAAAACAGCAAGATTGTTGCGAAGCCTTTGTTCATCCACCAGAAAATAAGGGGTAGGAAAGGAAGAAAGGCAGATTTTTTCCATTAGTCTACCAGCACCGGATCACGGTTTTCCTTCCATGGCAGGCCCCATTTGTTGAGTGCATCCATGAACGGATCTGGATCAAACTCCTCCATGTTATGAACGCCTGGTTTGTTCCATTTGCCGGTCATAACCATCATGGCGCCGATCATGGCAGGAACACCGGTGGTGTAGGCAACTGCCTGGGAGCCGACTTCTTTGTAGCACTCCTCATGGTCGCAGATGTTGTAGAGGTAGTAGGTCTTGTCCTTGCCATCCTTTTTGCCGCGGAAGATGCAGCCGATGTTGGTCTTGCCCTTGGTGCGCGGTCCCAGAGAGGATGGGTCCGGCAGAACAGCTTTCAGGAACTGGAGCGGGATGATCTCCTTGCCTTCGTACATGATTGGCTCGATGGAGGTCATGCCGACATTCTCCAGACATTTCAGGTGGGTCAGGTAGCTCTGACCGAAGGTCATGAAGAAGCGGATGCGTTTGATGCCAGGGATGTTGAGTGCAAGGCTCTCGATCTCCTCGTGGTGGAGCAGGTACATATCCTTCTGGCCAACGCCGTCAAAGTTGTATTCGCGTTTGATTTCCATTGGCTCGGTCTCTACCCAGTGACCGTCCTCCCAGTAGGAACCTTTTGCGGAAACTTCGCGGATGTTGATTTCTGGGTTAAAGTTGGTTGCAAACGGATAGCCGTGGTCGCCGCCGTTGCAGTCGAGGATGTCGATGTAGTTGATTTCGTCAAACTCATGTTTGAGCGCATAAGCGGAGAATACGCTGGTAACACCTGGATCAAAGCCGCTGCCCAGCAGTGCAGTAATGCCAGCCTGCTCAAAGCGCTCGCGGTATGCCCACTGCCAGCTGTACTCAAATTTTGCAGTGTCTTCCGGCTCATAGTTTGCGGTGTCTACATAGTGGGTCTTGGTTGCAAGGCAGGCATCCATGATGGTCAGATCCTGATATGGCAGTGCAAGGTTCAAAACAACGTCTGGTTTCTCTTTGTTAATGAGGGCGATCAGTTCGTCAACGTTGTTTGCGTCAACCTGTGCAGTGGTGATTTTGGTCTTTGTGGTGCCCTCGAGTTTCTCCTTGAGCGCATCGCATTTCGATTTGGTGCGGCTTGCAATGCACATCTCCTCAAAAACTTCGCTGTTCTGGCAGCATTTGTGGATTGCTACGGAAGCGACGCCGCCGCAGCCGATGATTAAAACTTTTCCCATGGTGTTACCTCCTGACAAGTATCTTTATTTCTGAAATGCAAGCAGCATCTCTCTGACAATTTTGCAGGCGACGATGGTAGAAACGCCGCTCTGGTCATAGTGTGGGCTTAATTCGTTGACGTCACAGCCGACGATGCGCAGCTTGGAGCAGACCAGTGTCACTGCACGGCGAAGCTCGTCAAAGCTGACGCCACCTGGCTCCGGTGTACCGGTGCCTGGAAAAACGGAAGGATCGAGCACATCCAGATCGACGGTAAAGTAGACCGGTTTATCTTTGAGCTGTTCCACAACCTCCTCGAGGGTGGAAAAGTCAAAACGGTTTGTCTTGACGTGGGATTTGCCCCAGGTAAACTCCTCGCGGTCACCCGAACGGATGCCAAACTGAAAGATTTTGTTATCTCCGCAAAGCTCCCAGCAGCGTCGGAGGACGCAGGCGTGAGAAAGCTGCACGCCAAGATAGTCGTCCCTCAAATCTGCATGGGCATCAAAGTGGATGATGTGCACATCGGGATATTTTTCGTGCACTGCGCGGAAAGCTCCCAGTGTGACCAGGTGTTCTCCGCCCAGCATAAATGGACGCTTGTGCGAGTGCAGAATGCGTCGGGTCTGGGATTCGATCTCGTCCAGCGCAGCCTCGGAGCTGCCAAACGGCAGCTCGATGTCGCCGATATCGACAACAGCGCTGTCGAGAAGATCCAAATCCTGATAAGGGCTGTAACTTTCAATGCCGTAGGACTCGCGGCGGATGGCACTGCTGCCAAAGCGGGTTCCTGGGCGGTAAGAGGTGGTACCGTCAAACGGTGCGCCAAACAGTACGGTGGAGGCAAAGTGCCATCCGGTGTCGCACCCCATGAAAACTTCTACGTTTTTATTCAACATCTTTCAAAAGCTCCTCTACATAAGCGGGCAGATAAAATGCACCTTTGTGTAATGTCGTCGTGTAATATTTGCAGGAAAGTCCCCGCAGATTCCAGCGTGCCTCTCCAAGGTCCTTGAGCGGATGATATTTTTTAGAGGCAAAGCCGAACAGCCAGTGTCCCGATGGATAGGTCGGGATATGTGCCTGATAGACACGGCTGATCGGGAAGGATTCGACAATGCGCTTGTGCGCCCGCTGGCAGGCAGTGGCATCCTCATCATAGAACGGGCTCTCGTGCTGATTGACCATGATGCCGTCCTCTTTGAGCGCCTTATAGCAGTTGCCGTAAAATTCGCGGGTGAACAATCCTTCGCCTGGACCGAACGGGTCGGTGGAATCGACAATAATCAGGTCGTATTCGTCCTCACAGGTGCGGACAAATTTTAAGCCGTCCTCATAGTGGATATGAACCCTTGGATCGTCAAAGCGGCAGGCCGTCTGCGGCAGATATTTTTTGCAGACCTCCACCACCAGCTCGTCGATCTCAACGAGGTCGATATGTTCAATCTCGGGATAACGGGTCAGCTCACGGACAACGCCGCCATCTCCGGCGCCGATGACCAGCACCTTTTTGACACAAGGGTGAACTGCCATCGGAACATGGGTAATCATTTCGTGATAGATAAACTCATCCTTCTCGGTCAGCATCATATAGCCGTCGAGGGTGAGGAAACGTCCAAATTCAGGAGATTCAAAGACGTCGATGCGCTGAAACTCACTTTTGCCGCTGTAAAGCTGACGGTCCACGCGGATTGAGAGCTTTACATTCGGGGTCTGTAATTCAGAAAACCAAAATTCCATCCAGGTCTTACACTCCTTTCAGCACATTCAGGCGCAGGATGTCGGGATCTTCCGGTCCGGTCATCGAACAGCCTTTCTCTTTTGCATACTCAATATAATCAAGAATTGGTCCGGTGATGCGCTCACCAGGAGCCAGAATCGGAATACCTGGCGGATAGCACATGACAAACTCGCTGCAGACTCTGCCCTCGGTCTCCCGAAGCGGCAGCGACTCCTTGTCGGCGTAAAAAGCATCCTGCGGAGAAACGGCAACCTCAGGGTCGATATATTCCTGTTTCATCAGGTTTGCCTTGTCCTTCTTGCCGAAACGGCGGCGCACTTCGGACAGCGCACCGACCAGACGTTCCACATCGCGCTCTCGGTCGCCGATGGAGAGATAGGCCAGCAGATTTCCCAGATCGCCAAATTCGATCTGGATGTCGTACTCATCGCGCAGCAGATCATAAACCTCGATACCGGCAAGACCGATGTCCAGTGTATTGACCGCCAGCTTGGTCACATCAAAATCATAGATGCTGTCGCCGTTGATCAGCTCTCTGGAATAAGCGTAATATCCACCGATGTTGTTGATCTCGCGGCGAGCATATTCTGCCATTCTTACCACACCGGCAAAGGCTTCCTTGCCGCGCAGTGCGAGGTTTCGGCGGGAGATGTCCAGACTCGAAAGCAGCAGATAGGAACCGCTGGTGGTCTGGGTGAGGTTGATGATCTGGCGGACATAGCCCTCATGCATGGCAGGTCCGCACAGCAGCACCGAGCTTTGGGTCAGGCTGCCGCCCGATTTGTGCATCGACACCGCCGCCATATCCGCGCCGGCAGCCATCGCGGACACCGGCATATTCTCTCCAAAGTAGAAGTGAGTGCCGTGCGCTTCATCGGCAAGGCACAGCATCCCATGCTCATGGGCAAGTTTAACAATGGAGCGCAGGTCGGAGCAGATACCGTAGTAGGTAGGATTGTTGACGAGAATCGCCTTGGCATCAGGGTTTGCGAGGATCGCCTTTTCCACCTCGGAAACCTTCATGCCAAGAGGAATCCCCAGTCGGGAATCGCACTCCGGATTGACATAGACCGGAACAGCGCCGCACAGCACCATGGCGCCCATGACGCTGCGGTGAACATTTCGCGGCAGAATGATCTTTTCGCCGCGCTTTGCAACCGAGAGGATCATTGCCTGTACCGCAGAGGTGGTAC
This sequence comes from uncultured Negativibacillus sp., assembly GCF_944388365.1. GTDB lineage: Bacteria > Bacillota > Clostridia > Oscillospirales > Ruminococcaceae > Negativibacillus. The sequence continues at coordinate 17,658 of NZ_CALXIN010000026.1, forward strand.
CGCCGACCATCAAAAAGGCGTGTGCCGCTCCAAACGCTTCCGCTGTCAGTTCTTCGGCTTCCCGAATGACCGACACCGGATGGCACAGATTGTCCAGCGGTTTCATCGAGTTGACATCCATGCCGACGCATTTTTCGCCGAGCAGAGCTACCAGTTCCGGATTTCCCCTGCCTCGCTTGTGTCCTGGAACATCGAAGGGAACAACCCTCATCTTTCTAAATTTTTCAAGAGCCTCATAGATCGGAGCACGGCTCTGATCGAGATGGTTCATACAGTGACCCCCTTTAAAAACGAATCAAGACGGTATCCCTCACTGGATACCTCTTATAGTCAAAGGACAATCCTTGCCGATTGCCCGGGAAATTGCGGTAATTTTTCCATGCCGGTTCTCATCGGCAGGAAGGTTTAGTAAATATTTCGCTCGCTGAAGATTTCGATCATCTCGCGGCGCAGGTTATTCATGATTTCCAGCCGTGTCTTGGGCGGAAGCTCGTAGACATCGGTCTTAAACAGGTAGTTTTGCAGGTCGATCTCCTTGAGCATCATCTTGGTGTGAAACATATTGGCGTCATAGACGTTGATGTCCACTGCGTCATATTTGCGCAGAGTTTCAGGATTGATGTAATCCTGAATCGAGGTAATCTTGTGGTCCAAAAACAGCTTCTGACCGTTGACATCGCGGGTAAAACCGCGCACACGGTAGTCCATGGTGATGATATCCGAATCAAACGAGCTGATGAGGTAATCGAGCGTCGACAGCGGCGTGATAGCGCCGCAGGTGGCAACGTCGATGTCCACACGGAAGGTTGCCAGACAGGTTTCCGGGTGATATTCGGGGTAGGTGTGCACCGTCACATGGCTTTTATCCAGATGGGCAAGCTGTGTTTCTCCCACCGGAATCATCGACCCTTCTGCAATCAGAATGGTGACCGATGCACCCTGCGGATCGTAGTCCTGACGGGCAATGTTGAGCACCTGTGCGCCGATCATATCGGTCAGGGTGGTGAGGATATTGGTCAGACGCTCCGAATTGTACTGTTTGTCAATATAAGAGATGTAATCCCGCTGTTCACGCGGTGTTTTGGCATAGCAGACATCATAGATGTTAAAACTCAGTGCTTTTGTCAGATTGTTAAAGCCGTACAGCTTTAATTTTTCACCCATAACCCCAGCTCCTTTTCTTCAAAATCCGTACAAAACAAAAAACGCAAGCAATCTGCATTGATGCACATTACTTGCGTTTGTAGATCCCATTTTTATGTCGCTGCGCTTTTTGTCTTTGTGCGCAGCCGATTTCGACACAGGGTCAGAAAAAGGCATTGGGATTACAGAAGTTCCTTAGAGTCTATATAGCAAATACTCACTTTTACTACTCTTATTGACCGTTTCACAAGTTGATGTACGCATCCACGCACTGGTTGTAAAGTAACCAACTTATAAAATTTGAGCTTTTAACTCAATCAATAATGGTGATCTTTCATCACCGAGCGGCAGTTGACCCGGCTGTCCGTATGGCCTTTAACCCTCGTTTAGGGTGGTCAGGAAATATTTGCATGGAACCTCTGATAAACTTTGTATCCCATGACGGTCTAACTATATAATATTTTATCTTTTTTGTCAATCTGTTTTCGGGAATTTATCACGGTGAAAAAATAAAATCTTCACAAAGGACGAAAAAACGGTTTCCGATTTGTCTGTTTTGAAAAATGGTTTTCAAATTCCGAATTTTGTCATTGTCCTTGATAACAGAGGCGACAACTTCTATAATTCGTAAACCATCTTCTCCTCGGTCCAGCCGGCGAGCGTCTTGGCAAGATCCTCGGCATATTTCTTTGCCTTTGGCAGGCTGTGGTCGAGGTAGTTGCCGCACTCGATGCGGCTGGAACCTGGGATCTCTCCTTCAAAGTTTTTGATAAATTCACAGGTCTCCTGCACCAGTTCGATGGCGCGGGCCTTGGAGATACCCTCGCGGGTGATAAAGTAAAAGCCGGTGCGGCAGCCCATCGGTCCGACATAGAGGATGTTGTCCGAGTCGGCAGTGTTGCGGACATAGGTCGCAAACAGGTGCTCAAAGGTGTGGATACCGTCGTTTTCCAGATAGGTTCCGGCATTCGGAACCACCATGCGGATGTCATAGGTGATAGCGTCACCATCGACACGGGAAACATACATTCCAGGTTTGAGCTTGTCGTGGTTGACGCAGAAACTTTCGATTCGTTTCATGGGAAATCTTCCTTTCATGTAGCAGATCAGCACATTAGTCCTTGCAGGAGGAGAGCATTTCAAGAACAATGCCTGCGGAATGTTTTGCAGCGACCTCTTCAAAATTAGTAGCAGAATCAGCCGCATTCTCATCCGCATTGTCGCTCATGGTGCGGATGATGACGAACGGAACCTCATTTACGGTGCAGGCATGACCGATAGCAGCGCCTTCCATCTCGACACACATCGGGTGATGCTCCTCCACAATTTTGTTCTTTACCTCGGAGGAGTCGATGAACTGGTCGCCGCTTGCAATCTTGCCGACAAAGCAGCAGGAGGAGCCGTGGTCGATTGCTTCAAATGCTTCGACCGCAGATTCGATCATCAGATCACTTGCCTGAATCGAATCAATATACGGCGGATAATCGCGCAGGAAACGCGCGTTGTAATCGTGGTAGCACAGCTCGCGGGAGATGACCACATCCAGCACCTTCAGATCGTGGTGAACGGCGCCGGCGATACCGGTGTTGATGATGCGCTGTGCGCCAAAGCGGTCGATCATCATCTGTGCAGTGATGGCAGCATTGACTTTGCCAATGCCGCAGGTAGAGACAACAACCTCCTGATTGCACAGGATACCTTCCCAGAAGGTCTGGCGACCGACCGGAACCTCACAAATCTCCTGCATCTGCTGTTTTAAAAGTGCAATTTCCGATGGCATTGCACCGATAATTCCCCATTTCATGGTACTAACTTCCTTTCTTTGGCAGATATTTTTGAGCATATTATAGCATACGGAAAGGGAAAAGAAAAACAAAAGTTTTTACTCCATCGACCTTAGCAATTCCAGAAACTTCGATGCTGCCGGCGACAAGCTGACGCCCCGTAAACTGACCATTCCAACGCTGCGCGGTGGAATCGGGTCGCTGAGTTCCAATGCAAATATCTTTCCGCCGGAAAGCTCCTCGCTGCAAAACTCCCGCACCATACAGGACAGCCCCAGGTTAATGCGGGCAAGTTCCCCCATCAGCTCATAGGACGCAAGCTCGATCTCCGGCTTGAGTTCAATCCCTTTCCGCAGGAAAAACCGCTGCACATACAATCGGCTGTTGGCTTTCTGTTCCAGCATAATCAGCGGCAGGGATGCTAATTCCCTCGCATTCAGTTTTTTCCCTTTCAGATGGGCAAACTTCTCCCCTGCTACAAAAATATCCTGAATCGGATGTTCCCAGTGAACGGTGATGCGCTCGTCCTCAATCGGCAGATTGACAAACGCCGCGTCAATCCGTCCGGCACGCAGCAGCTCCAGACTGCCCATACTGGTGCGGTTGTAGATGCTCAAGTGCACCTGCGGATACAGCTGATGAAACCGCTCCAACCCTGACAGCAGCAGGTAACGGGCGGTCATATCTCCCGCTCCCAGACGCAGCTGTCCAACCTGCAGCTGATGCAGTCCGCTCAGCTGCTGTTCCGCCGACTCCAACAACCCCAGTGCAGAGCTTGCGTACTCATACAGGAGCTTACCTTCGGCGGTCAGCTCCACTCGTTTACAGTTTCGCAGAAAGAGCTGTATCCCCAGCTGTTCTTCCAGCTGCCGTATCGACTGGCTGACCGCCGGTTGGGACAGGTACAGCTCCTGTGCTGCACAGGAAAAGCTTCGGTGTTGGGCCACTTTGCAAAAGATGCGGTAGTTTTCCAGTTTTCCGCCCACGGGTATCCTCCTTTTAAAAATAAGTAGCAGTTATCAAACATATTTAATTTATTTATTTTACTTATATTATTTCTTCCATTATAATAGAAGTATCTGGTCCGGACAAGGGCTATCGCATTCCCACAAAATATTTTACGTGAAAAAGAGGGGTCATTTTATGGAAAGACTGGTAGGTACCGTATCCAGAGGCGTTCGTGCGCCGATTATCCGCGAAGGTGACGACCTGGCACAGATCGTTGTCGATTCCGTACTGGCTGCAGGCCAGAGCGAAGGATTCTCCTTCCATGACAAAGATGTTGTCGCTGTCACCGAGGCAGTTGTCGCCCGTGCACAGGGCAACTATGCTCATATCGACGACATCGCTGCCGATGTCAAAGCAAAGCTGGGCGGAGAGACCATCGGTGTCATCTTCCCAATCCTCAGCCGCAACCGCTTCTCTGTCTGCCTCAAAGGCATTGCCAGAGGTACAAAGAAGATCGTCCTGATGCTCAGCTTCCCTGCTGACGAAGTAGGCAACCATCTGATCGACGAGGAACTGCTCGACGAAAAGGGCGTTAATCCATGGAGCGATGTTTTGACCGAAGCCAAATACCGTGAACTATTCGGCCGTGTGCTGCATCCATTCACCGGCGTGGACTACATTGAGTTCTATTCCCAGCTCATCCGCGAAAATGGCGCTGAGGTAGAGATCATCCTCTCCAACAATCCAAAAACCATCCTGGACTACACCGACAAAGTCCTCTGCTGCGACATCCACACCAGAAAGAGAACCAAACGCATCCTGAAAAATGCAGGTGCTTCGATCGTTCTGGGTCTGGACGACATCATGACTGCACCGGTCAACAACAGCGGCTGCAATCCAACCTACGGTCTGCTCGGCTCCAACAAGGCAACCGAAGAAACCGTCAAGCTGTTCCCGAAGGACTGCGACCAGTTTGTTGCCAAAGTTGCTGCAATGATGAAAGAAAAAACCGGCAAAAACATCGAGGTCATGGTCTATGGCGACGGTGCCTTCAAAGATCCAGTCGGCAAGATCTGGGAGCTGGCAGATCCGGTTGTTTCTCCTGCCTACACTCCAGGTTTGGAAGGCACACCAAACGAAGTAAAACTGAAATATCTGGCAGACAACAACTTTGCTGATCTGAGCGGCGATGCCCTCAAAGACGCCATCTCCGACTACATCCGCAACAAGGATGCCGATCTGAAGGGCCAGATGGTTTCTCAGGGAACCACTCCACGCAGACTGACCGACCTGATCGGTTCGCTTGCTGACCTGACCTCCGGTTCGGGCGACAAAGGTACTCCAATCATCCTGATTCAGGGTTACTTTGACAACTACACCAAATAACCGCTTTTGAAAAAGAGCCACCATCCACTGAACTGCACCCCATTTGTTAGACAGTATGGTATACTGAATAACAAGTGGGGTGATTTTTATGCCAAAAAGGCA